>NZ_JBEONP010000043.1:0-43698 GCF_040544435.1 Undibacterium sp. GrIS 1.2 | reverse complement strand
GTAGTTCGCACCCTTCATTTTCCATTCTCTGAACTCCAATCGCAGTATTGCCGAGCTCCAAGCATATATAACGAAAAGATTACTATTTGTTTTGAGGCATACCTTTATGTTTTATGTAACGGACGTTGTAATCAATGAGTAGATCATTAAAGTTTATTTCAAAGGTAGTTTGTTTAATGTCTTACTTTTGTTATCACTATTATCCCACGCTTTATTACCCTCATCTACCGAGCTAAAAACTATAGAAACATCTGATATGAAGCCGATGGTCTAAAAATAAGCATTAGCGAGCGGGAATCTAATCGGGAGTCAAAACACAAACTGGTAGCCAAAAATTGAATGTGCAATCAATAGAGCAGTCGCCTTGAAAATCACGCATAGTCTAGTGCTTTTTTTACACTCGAAAGGGTTGCAATATGCTCGAAGCATCCCGAAAAAACTAATAATTTGTTATAAAAAACAAAGAAAAAAGGCGTCATATTTAAATGGTTTACGCTAAAAGACAATAAAAAAATCATTAATCTAAAAAAGCGGTGACTCACATATCAATACCACTAAAGGTTACGTGAAAAGAGCATGATCAATGCAACTTATGACAAAAACCGTGTAGGCAAGACAGATAGCCTAAGTTTTAGAAAGCTTTGTAAGCTTAGAAAATAAAAAAACGGCTTACATCAATTGGTGTAAGCCGTTTTTTCTTAAAACGAATTTTGGGGTGATCGATGGGGCTCGAACCCACGACAACAGGAATCACAATCCTGGACTCTACCAACTGAGCTACGACCACCACTGAGACTTCCAAGAGGATTACCCCAAGTAAGTAAGAGCGAGAGCATAAGATATTTTTTCCGATATGGCAAATTCTTTTAACCGCTTAGTAATACGGCAATTGTCTGTGCTTATAAAAAAGCCTGCGCTAAATTAGCGCAGGCGAAACTCACTTTAGCAGTGAGGGGAAGTAAGGCGCATTGCATTGCAACACAGTCCCTCTAATATATCCTTAGCAATTTTTAGAGAAATGGCTTATTACAAATTATTACCAATTGTATTTGACGGATACATGAGTAGTTGAAGAGAAGCTCTACGATCACGACTACATCTTGCTTTGCGCGGCATTCAATGCTCGTGCTTTTGCCTTTACCTCAATCACTTCACGTTTTTTATCTTTGCCTTCTACGATGATCGTCAATGGGATGATATCGCCCTCTTTAATCTGTGCCTTTAAGTCCATCAACATTACATGAAAACCACCTGGCTTAAGTTCCAACAACTTGCCCGCAAGCAGATCGAGCTGCGGTACTGCACGCATTCTCATGACATTATTTTCTGTTTTCATCTCATGAATTTCTGCAATACCTGCTGCTGTAGTTTGTATCTCCACAATATGCACGTCGCTGCTAGATTGTATTTGCATGAAAGCGCCAGTCGCTTTTTGTTGTGGCACAGTTGCCCTGACCCATGCATCTTTGATCGTAACTTCCGCCTGGGCTGTCATTACGACTGAGAATAAGGCAGAGATAAGACAGATTGATTTAAGCGTAGATTTCATTTTTGATTTCTCTGTTGACGTTTATTTTAATATCTGAAAGCAGCCGCAAACATTTAAGCATGTTTGTGCTCAACATAATCAGCCATATCCTGCATGCGCTTTAAAGCTTCCAATAATAAAGCCGGATCGCCTGACGCTAATTTTTTGCTATCCGATAAAGTCTGGCGAAAAACTCGGGCACCAGGCAAACCGGTCATCAGACCAAGCATGTGGCGAGTAATACCATTCAATTTAAGGCCACTGCCCTTCACTTCTTTATTTGCCGCATGTTGCGCCAATTGTGCGCTGATATACGGCAGCATTAATTGGATCACTTCTTCTCTTGATTTAATTGGTGCCTGATCGTCGTAATAGCGCTGATCAAAGCTCGCCATCAAGTAGGGATTGTGATAAGCCTCACGCCCCAACATCACGCCATCTGTGTGTTGTAAATGGAGGTCAATTTCCTCTATGGTTTTAATACCGCCATTGATCAAAATTTCTAGTTGCGGAAAATCTTTTTTAAGCTGATAGGCATACTCATATTTTAACGGTGGAATCTCACGATTCTCTTTGGGGCTTAAACCTTTTAAGATCGCATTACGCGCATGAACAATAAATGTATTACAGCCTGCATCAGCAATTTGCCCCACAAAATCACGTACAAATTCATAAGATTGAATATCATCAATACCAATACGATGTTTAACAGTGACATCGATACTAACGACGTCCCTCATCGCTTTAACACAATCAGCAACCAGACTTGGTTCTGACATCAGGCATGCACCAAATGCGCCTTTTTGTACGCGTTCGGATGGGCAGCCGCAATTTAAATTAATCTCGTCGTAACCCCATTGCTCGCCCAGCTTGGCACTCTTCGCTAAATCTGAGGGCTCACTACCTCCCAGTTGCAAAGCGACCGGATGTTCTTCATCATTAAATTGAAGGTGGCGTGGCACATCGCCGTACAACAAAGCACCAGTCGTTACCATCTCGGTATACAGCCAGCTATGACGCGTAATTTGCCTGTGGAATTGACGGCAATGACGGTCAGTCCAATCCATCATCGGGGCAACAGAGATTTTTCTTGATTTATAACTCATTGATTTAATTACTATTTCTTGATCAAACTGGATCGTTTTGAAGAACTTTCAGGTTGGCCGAATTATAGCTGACATAGCAGGGCATCATCCAACTTCCACTGTCTGAGCATATCTTGAGTTAAGTGCGGCAGCGTACAGACCATGTGTTTTATCAGTCTTATTCTGATCCCACACTTATTCAGGAGAACAACATGAAATCTCAACTTGTCATCAGCGCAGTGGTGTTAGCAACAGCCGCCCTTGCTGGCTGTGCCAATAATGCCCCACAGAATACGTCCCAACAAGGCAGTTATTCGACGCCCTACCCCAATAATCAAAATAACCAAAATTATCAAAACAACGCCAGTAACTATGGCTACATCGAATCTATTCAAGTCGTTCGCCCGAATAACAATACCAGTGGTGGCGGCGCAATAGTTGGTGGCTTGGTTGGCGGCCTGTTGGGTAATCAGGTTGGTAATGGTAACGGCAGAACTGCCGCCACAGTAGCGGGTGCAATCGGTGGTGCGCTAGTCGGTAACAATGTTGAGCAAAACAAAAATGCCCAAGCATCCGATAAATATCAAATCCAAATCCGTTTAGATAACGGCAGCACTACCAGCGTCATGCAAGACAATATTTATGATTTCCGCGTTGGTAATCGTGTTCGCCTGATGGATGGTCGTGTAGATCATTACTAATATTTTTATAGAACTGAAAAATAAAATTCTTCATTTTTGATCAAAATTTAACTCCAATTTTTTAATTTATTTAAAGGAATCATCATGTTTGATAAAGACACAAGAGACGCTTACATCGAAAAAATGAAACAACAACTCGATGAGTTGAATGTAACGATGCAAGAGCTGGAAGTAAAAGCGAAAGAGGCCAGAGAAGATGCGCACGATAAATATAATGAAGAAATGACTAAGCTGCGCGAGCAATCACACTTGGCCAATGAAAAATTGAATGAGCTAAAAGCGGCTGGAGAAGAATCTTGGAAAGACTTAGTAGTCGGCACAGAAAAAGTTCGTGATGCGTTTATCAAAACCTTCCACGATTTCAAATCCAAGCTATAAAAATTTTATCTTCAGAGTGTATTACCAATGAATGCGCTCTGATCTTGCTTAGATAAGATACCTAAATAAGCTAACTAAATAACGCAACTTAACAATGCAACTGAATAACGTAACTAAGTTACGCAACTAATTCAGATAACTAAGTTCAGTAGCATCAAAAACATCAGGACAAAGTCATGGGCACCATCTTACTAATTATTTTAATTCTTGCGCTAGTCGGCGCTTTTCCAAGTTGGCCACATAGCCGTAACTGGGGCTATGGTCCGAGCGGCGTCACTGGGCTGATCGTTGTTGTCCTGATTGTCTTGCTATTAACCGGACGGATTTAACCGCTACCGATTGCTACAAACCGCTAATCAACCATCTATCAATGTAACTATCAAGGAGTTGAAATGAATAAAATTAAACTAGATTTTCACCGCACTATTCATATGATGGTCGGTATTGCCGCATCAGTATTATTGATCAATGCAAGCTGGGCACAAGCACCCGTAGCCTCATCACCGACGAGCATGCCGCAAGTAGGTGCGCCATTGATTGATCCGCCGCGTTGGTTCCAAGGTGATGCGACGCCAGAAGAGCAATACCAAACTCTGAAAAAAGAAGCTGGTGCAGTTCTTCAAGAATCTTCATATGCCTGTAAGCAAATGAAAGGTGCTGCAAGTGCTACTTGCATGAAACAAGCACGGATGACCTATAGTCAAGATTTGCAGCGTGCAAAAGACATGATGAAAACCTCTGCTCGGTAAGCCATCCATGGCTCGCCAGCCGCTTTAATTTCACTTAAAGCTAGAAGTAAAAACGTGACACCAAAAAACTTGGATTTAATCCAAATCAAGATAACAAGAATATTAAGAAAAGTCAGGGGAACAAAATGAAAATTACAAAGAAAATCATCGCCAGCACGCTGGCCATATCGGCGTTTATGCCATTGCTGGCACCATTGCTGATGCTATCCGGCGAGGTGCAAGCACAGCAATACAACACATCACAAATGACGCCACGGATTGATGGTTTTAATGTTGATGAAGTACGCCGACTAGCACCTGGCGTAGAACTCAATTTTGGCATCTATGGCACACCTGGCGGTCTGGCTACTTTGCGCATCGCCGGTGCCACGCGTAACCTAACTTTGGTTGAAGTAGAAGCCGGTCAGTACGAAGGTACTTACACCATCAACAGCCGCGACAAAATTGCTGCACGCAGTGCGGTAACAGCTAATCTGCGCGTTGGTAATCAAGTAGCCAGCTCAGTTTTAAATGAATCTCTGCAAATCGGCGTTGGAAATCACACCAATCAAATAGTGTCCGGCCCACAACCTAAGATTGAACGATTTAATGTTGACCCGGCAGTAGACTTAAATGGTGGTAGCGATTTACGCTTTACTGTATTTGGCACACCAGGCGGTAAGGTTGATCTCACCATTAACGGCGTCAAAGGTAAAATATTTTTACCTGAAGTCGCCAGTGGCGAATACGTCAACTCCTACACAATCAGAAGCCGTGACCGTATCGCACCCAATAGTACCGTCACCGCTAATTTACGCATCGTTGATCGCGGCGTAGAACGCGTCACCAGTGCGACCTTAGGCAGAAACCTGCAAGTAGCACAGGTACAAACTGCACCAGCGCCAGCCGCCCGTATCTGCTACAACTGCGGCACTGTAGAAGCTGTCAATATCGTCGAAGTTAAAGGCGAAGGCGGCTACCTGGGCACCATCGGTGGTGGCGTTGTTGGCGCACTGCTCGGTAGTCAGGTCGGTGGTGGCAATGGCCGCACTGCAGCAGAAATTGCAGGCGCTTTAGGTGGTGCCTATGCAGGTCGGAATATAGAAGGCAATGCCCGCAAAACCAATCACTACGAAGTCATCGTCCGCTTACAAAATGGCGCAACGCAGATGATTCCATTTGCCAGCGAACCTGGCTACCGTGTTGGTGATAAAGTACAAGTCAATAACGGTACTATCGTAAGAAATTAATACTATACGATGACTAAAATAGTCACCGTTTCTTCTTAAGAAAAATCCAGTTCTGGGGTGCTCATTGAGCACCCCAGATTAACGATATGAAGTCAATCGAGTCAGTTGGGGGAAACATGCGTGGCAATACTCGTCTCAAATTTATTCAGGTCTTCAACATTATCGCAACGATTAGTACAGTCATACTCGCCACCGGCTGCGCGGCCTTGCCTGAAGTACGCTATTTAAATACCTCATTATCTGCCCCGGCAAACCCGACTGTAACCACGGCACAAGGTACACTCAGTGCCAAGAAAACTAATTCGCTATTAATTAAGCGCTGGCGTAATTCTCATATCGACATCGCCGCACTAGCCGCGCTAGAAGAAGCCGCAACTGGCAACCCGCTCATCGCCGGTAACAAAGTCACGCTATTGTTTGATGGCCCACAAACGATGACTGCCATGATGGAGGCGATTACCGCCGCCACCGATAACATCAATTTAGAAACCTACATCTTCGATCAGGACGAACTAGGTATCCGCTTTGCAGATCTGCTGATCGCAAAACAACGGGCTGGCGTTCAGGTCAATATCATTTACGACAGCGTCGGCACTATCGGTACGCCCCAGACTTTTTTTGACAAAATGCGAGAAGCGGGAATTCACTTACTAGCGTTTAATCCGGTTAATCCATTAAAGCTAATTGGCCCGTGGGAACCCAATAATCGTGATCACCGGAAAATCTTAATCGTTGATGGCACAGTCGCTTTTACCGGTGGCGTGAATATCAGCGCGGCTTATGCCAATAGCTCTTTATTTCGCTCAAAAACAAAACGGGATGACAAAGTCGGCTGGCGCGATACCCACATCAAAATCGAAGGCCCTGCAGTCGCTGCCATGCAATGGGTATTTTTAGATAACTGGGCCAGTCAGAAATCGCCAGAGCTATCTGACAGTAACTTCTTCCCACCATTGAAAGAAGCTGGCGACAAACTGGTGCGCGTGTTAGCCAGTGAGCCAGGTGGCAACCATGAGATTTATAAAGCCTATATTCTTGCAATACAAGAAGCTAAAAAAACGATCCATATCACTAGCGCCTACTTCGTACCAGACGCGCAAATTTTGCAAGCCTTAAGTGACGCCAGCAAGCGTGGTGTTGATGTCAAAATTATTTTGCCTGGCGTCACAGACAGCGGCTTGGTATTCCATGCAGCGCAATCGTTTTATGATGAAATGCTGACAAACGGCATCAAAATTTATCAGCTACAAATTGCAGTGCTCCATGCAAAAACTGCTGTGATCGACCAAGTCTGGGCCACCGTAGGATCGACCAATATTGATACCCGTAGCTTCTTGCATAATAATGAAATCAACGTCGTCGTCTTTGGAGAAGAATTTGGCAACGCGATGGAAGCAACCTTTGTAGAAGACCTGCGTAACGCCAAAGAAATCACCAAAGAAGTCTGGGAACAACGTCCCTTTAGTGACAAGTTTAAAGAATGGACTGCGCGGCGACTAGAATATTGGCTGTGATGGTTACCTACGACGGTTGCCTGCGCAGCTTGCCTGTGATGATTGCTTGTAATCGCTAGCGGATTTGAGCTATTGGAAGTGTAACGCCTTACTAAATATTTTATTCGCCATTTAAATATACTCCCACTATGTATATTTAATTGTCCATATAATTAATGGACAATAAGCCATATTTTGTAAAAATGATGGGGAGTATATTAAATAACTAAGCATTAAATTGATTAATCAGGCCAAAAATAAGCCTAAAAATAAGCTTAAACTCAGCTCAATCAAGACACCAATAAAACTAGCGCAACTGGGCTTAACTTAGCGAAATTATTGAGTCATAACTCACAAAGCGTAAAACAAACATCTGTTAAATAACAAAATGGAGAGCAAATGCAAAACTTTAATCCAACACAGTTACGTCAGTCATTACCCCAGCTACTATTAGTCGCCATGATAGCTGCGATGAGTATCAGTCATCACGCCCTGGCAGATACAGATATCAATCCGTCCGAAGCGGCAAAGTCTATGCACGCCAAATATAGCGCCATCGAGCAACAGCTAGAGAAAAATCAATTCAACCGACCTCTGGTATTGGAATCAGTCGAAACCGATCATCGTCTAAAAGGTGATATTTATGCCGTGGTTGACTACCCTTTTGCAGCCGTCACCACAGGACTGAATAGCCCTGACCATTGGTGCGACATCATGCACTTACATCTGAATACTAAATACTGTCATGCCACAAAAACGGCAGGCAGCAATGGATCAAACAACAAGCCCAGCGCAGCACTCAAAGTCTATATTGGTAAAAAAACGCCAGAAGAATTAAGCGACGCAAGCCGTGTTGATTTTAATTACACTCAGGTAGCAACAACGCCGGAATACATGCAGATCATGCTCAGTGCCGATCAGGGACCGCTCGGCACTAACGACTACCGCATTATTTTAGAAGCCATTACCCTGTCAAAAACAAAAACATTTTTGCATCTGACCTATTCTTACTCCACTGGCTTATCTGGACGCATAGCAATGCAAACTTACCTCGCAACGGTGGGTCATGGCAAAGTAGGATTCACTATCAACGGTACAGCACCAGACGGCCAGCCCGACTACATCGGCGGCGTACGCGGCCTGATGGAACGCAATACTATGCGCTACTACCTTGCGATTGATAGCTATTTAGGTGCAACAAATGCAGCGCCAGATACGCAATTAGAAAAACGTTTATTAAGCTGGTTTGCAGCGACAGAAAAATATCCAAAACAATTACATGAGTTAGATCAAAACGATTATATGGAGATGAAGCGTGCTGAGTACACCAGGCAGCAGAATGTAAAATAAGATTTTAGAAACTGATTTAGAAGCGAATTTAGTGACGGAGCTCGTTGCTAAGTTAGTGAATAATTTAGCGACTAAGTTAGTAACTTAGTCAGAAAATAAATTGAACAGGCAGATTAGAGAGCATAACTATTGTCTGTCGGGCTAATCAAGTGTTAGCCCGACAGACAAAGTAGTTTATAAGAATTTATAAGTCATAAGAACCATCAATCTCCGGTCGTTTACGACGCAAAGCTAGCGCAACTACCGCACCGACAGCAGTCAACAGTAAGCCACCACCGATCACAGGCTTGAGTAATTTCTTACCAGACAAAAATGTGAATGCCGTCACAGCAAGCGGCATTAATGTCTGAAACTGTCCGCCGACTTTTCTTATATTGGGCGTAAATAAGGTATTGAGCCGCATACCGATTACGCCGAGCAAATGCTGGCCTACATTACGTACCAAAGTTTCTGCATGCAAGCTCTGCAACACATTGGTTTTGGCTTGGACTATGCCTATGCGATAAACCGCGCCATCCAGCAACAATTGTGCTTTGCGATTAGCGAGAGCTTTTTCTTTTGCTGCGTCACTTCTCATATTGTTCTCCATTAGCCAGCGCGATGTTGATTTGATGTTGATGTGATATTTAGAAAACCTTTAAAAGGCGAGTTCGCCAGTGAAACCTAGAGCAGCATATCCCGGTCTGATTTCAGTTCAGCCATAGTGACTGGTAAAGATAACTTACCATGCCTTACCATCGACAACAGGTAGAGCAGCAATCCAACAGCGATTGCGACAAATACTAAGCTCATAATTAATAGAATTTTCCAGCCTAATGCGTCCCAGCTTAAGTAGACAACCAACGCCGTGCCATAAGCCAAAGCAAACCAGATCGCCAAAATCGCCAATGCGAATACCAGTGCGATTTTTAGCGCATGATTACGCAGTTCTGACAATTCCAGCGCAGCTAGTTCTAGTCTAGACAATAGCAATCCAAATCCATTTTTGGCAACGCCCGCTAAGCCAGCCATTAAACCGACAGCGGGCGCTGCATTAGAGTTATCCGTCATTTGATTTGTCCTGGAAGTTTTTTTAGTTTGGTGAATCTGTAGCGCTCGTATTTTGAATACGAATTTGAATACGGTTTTGAATACAATCGTGGGCTAACGCCAGAACCGATCCGGCATTAACCCAACAAGACATATTGCTATGTCGTTTTACTTACTCTGCTTAATGTCCCTGCGCTTACTTGCGCGCAGTTGTCTTTACTTGCGGTTAATAATCACACCTAATAACAAGCCAACACCAGCTGCCGCTGCAATCGCACGCCATGGGTTTTCTTTGACATAGACATCCGCAGATACAGCCATTTCTTTACCGGCGACAATCGCGCTGGCTTGCGCTTCTTGCGCTTTAACCAAAGCCGCATCTAGCAGCTTCATGGCTTTATCACGAGCTTCGTCTGCTTTTTCGCCAGTTAATGCGGCAGCAGCAACGAACAATGCTTGAGAATCTTTGATCAATAATTTTACGTCTTTGTTGACTGCTTTTAAATTTGATTCCAACATAATGAGCTCCTAAAAAGATAAAAAATATCACTACTATTGTTCAGGAAAATTTGAATTGAATTTCCTTAAACAACCACCTCAACTGATGCTGCTTAGTGCTACAAATTACTTAGTACTACTTGACCAATAAATCCCGCATATCATCCGCATGTTCCTCTTCCATCGCCATGATCCCGACTAGCATATGCTTGGTGGTCGGATCTGTATCGCCGATTTGCTCAATCATTTGGCGATACGCTTCAATAGCGACGCGCTCAGCGATCAAATTCGATTTGATCATAGATTGAATACTATCTGAATCATCGTACTCTGCATGGCTGCGGTCAATCAGCGTTGCCGGATTAAAATCCGGGCTACCGCTCAACTGCACAATACGCTCTGCCAATAAATCGGCATGGCCTTGCTCTTCCATCGCATGCTGTAAAAACTCTGCTTTGATCGGGCCATTTTGCAAGCCACTTGCCGTGTAGTAATGGCGCTTGTAGCGCAATACACAAACCAGTTCTGTCGCCAATGCGCCATTTAACATGGCAATCACTTCTTTACGATCTGCCTGATAACCGACGGTAACTGCACCATCATCCATATTTTTGGCAGCATCACGGATTGCCGCGGTGTCGATACCCTTATGATTCATTTTTTTTGCGTCATGCATGATGCTTCTCCAAAAATTTAAAAATGGTCTTAGTTAGTTTTGATATTAGCGGGTCTAAGAATTGTATTTACTGACGCTGCGGTACCTTGCCGCTAGCATCAGATAAAACGATTTCTACACGACGATTTAACTGACGATCTTGTGCAGTAGTATTGCTTGCGACTGGGTAAGCTTGACCATAACCACGGACAGCTACACGCTCCGGCGCGATACCCATTTCTTGCAATGCGGTGCGGACGGAAGTCGCACGACGCTCCGACAATTCCTGGTTGTGCGCAGCAGTACCTGTGCTATCGGTAAAGCCTTCTACCAATACCGTACGTTGCGGATTTTGTTGCAATACATCGGCTAATTTTTTAGCTGTACGTAAGCCTTCTGGATTAAGGCGCGCCATGTCGGTACCAAACAAGACATCACCTAAAGTAATGACCATACCGCGATCTGTTTTTTTGGCAGCCAGATCAGCTAATTGCGCTTCTAACTGTGCGGCGCGGGCTTGTGCGTCTTGTGTCTGACGCTGTGCATCCATCGCCTGACCTTGCGCTATTTGAGCTGCCAACTTGGCTTGCTCTGCGCTCGCCAAAGCTTGTGCCGCAGAAGCTTTTGCCTTATCTGCCTCGTTAGTGCGTTGATCTAAGCGTATTTGATCACGCTCTTTACCTGCACTAGCGATATCAGCCTCTGCAGATTTTTGCTTAGCGACTTCTTGTGTCAGCGCGATTTTTTGTTTAGCGACATAAGCCAATTTATCGATCTTGTCCGCATTGTCATTATTTTTTGCAGCAGCGTTGGCTTGGTCTAAAGCATCGCCGGCTTGCTTCATTTCTAAAGATGCATAACTAGCCACTTTTGGATTGCTTTGCGCCATCGCATAATCACTGCGAGTTTGATCTAACAAACTGGTTGTCTTTGGCATAGAGCTACAAGCAGAAACAAAGACTGCCATGGCTAACAGGACTGGCGTGAAGTAAGTTTTTTTCATGATGATGCCTTTTAATTTATTGGTTTATTTTGTACAGATCGTGTATGGGAAACGAGGGCGAAAATGTGCACGCTTACTTAGTAGCGCTATTACGATCTAACTCTTCACGCAGGACACGAATATCATCTTGTAATGCATTAGATGCCGCTTGCGCTTTGGCTGAATCAGCCTTGCCTTGTGCTAGCTTGGCATCGGCCTGGGCTTGCGTAGCCAGATCATTTGCAAGCTTATAATCCTTAGCTGCCATCGCTTTATTAGCGCGTGCCATTTTGTCGCGTGCTGACGCCATTTCTACCGGTGCAAATTCTGCTGCACCAGCGCCAGAGGCGTTATCTACCGCAGCACTAGAGACAGCCACACTAGCGGTTGCCGGCGTCTTCATGCTGCTGCAACCGACTGTCAAAATCAGAGCTGCGCCGCATAAGACCGCTAAGCCCGTTGTAGCCAGTGTAGTAGTAGTTTTTTTAAGTGATGTAGCTGTAGTAATTATCATTTTTCTTCTCCGTTGAATTAGTGATCGCAAAACCAGTGAATCCGCTTAACCGGATTGAGTGCTGATCTCGATGTGATAAATCATAGGCTGAAATTTTTGCCAGATCAGTACGCTGGCGCACATTGATTTCATTTTTTTTAGGAACGAGAGTAAGACAGAAAATCCAGGTAACTTATTCTCCGCATATGAAAACAATTTCTTTGTGTTACTTAAAATCACTGAGGCCTGGACGCCTAAATCCTAAAGAATAAATATCAATATTTTTTATGCCGAAAAAGTTAATCGTGCCCGAAGATGTAGCCATTGAACATAGCGATATGGTCGCGGAAATTAAGCCGCTATGATTGCACCCGACATTTATTACATTCATGATGAATGACAATAAGCCTAGTTATTTTTAATAGGCAAGTAGTTCAAATTCTGATTATAAAAATTGGCTTATATAGCGTGTGCTCCCGCACATATCAAAACAAAGATACGGTTTATGGTTAAAGAATTAAAAACAGAGTTTCGGCTTTCCGCTTGCTCTGTTTTAATTTTTTTCATCGATCGTTTGACCTTTTTTGTAGATTGCCGACCATGCCTAAAACTAATACAGCACGACCAAAAATACTAACAAAAAAAAATCAAGAAATGCCCGCTACTTCGATTGGTAACGGAGGTGAATTACATCAAATCCCAGAAAAAATACAATCTTTATTAACGACTAATCAGGGTCTTATCATTGCCGATAATCAGAATTCGCTCAAAGCCAGCGTAAAAGGCCCAATCTTATTAGAGGACTTTATATTAAGAGAAAAAATTACTCATTTCGATCATGAGCGGATACCGGAACGTATCGTGCATGCCAGAGGAACTGGTGCTCATGGATATTTTGAATTAACCCATTCTCTACAAAAATATACGACCGCAAAAATTCTCACTGAGCTAAACGTAAAAACTCCTTTATTTACCAGATTTTCCACGGTGGCTGGCGGCTCAGGATCTTCAGATACCCCTAGAGATGTGAGGGGGTTCGCCGTAAAATTTTACACGTCAGAAGGTAATTGGGATTTGGTTGGTAATAATGTCCCTGTGTTTTTTATCCAGGATGCGATTAAATTCCCTGATCTCATCCATGCGGTAAAAATGGAACCAGATCGTGGTTTCCCACAAGCAGCTACTGCTCATGATACGTTTTGGGACTTCATTTCTCTGACACCCGAATCAATGCACATGGTGATGTGGATTATGTCTGATCGCACCTTGCCGCGATCATTAAGCATGATGGAAGGCTTTGGTATTCATTCTTTCCGCTTGATTGATCAGGATGGCAACTCAACTTTTGTAAAGTTCCATTGGCGACCTAAGTTAGGGCTTCAATCAACGATCTGGGATGAGACCGTTAAAATTGCGGGAGCTGATCCTGATTTTCATCGTCGTGATATGTTCAATTCCATCAGTTCCGGAAACTTTCCTGAGTGGGAACTATCGGTACAAATCTTTACACAAGAAGAGGCGGATCAATTCCCGTTTGATCATCTTGATGCAACTAAGCTTATCCCTGAGGAATTGATTCCCTTAAAGGTCGTTGGACGGATGGTACTTAACAGGTGGCCAGATAATTTTTTTGCGGAAACCGAGCAAGTGGCATTCTGTCCATCACATCTTGTTCCAGGTATTGATTTCTCGAATGATCCATTACTGCAAGGTCGCTTGTTTTCTTATCTCGATACACAGCTATCCAGATTAGGCTCACCTAATTTTCATCAAATCCCGGTGAATGCATCTAAATGTCCATTCGCTAATCATCAACGGGATGGCCATATGCAAATGTCCTTACCGAATGGTAGGGTATCTTATGAGCCAAATACACTATCGTCAACATCACCCCGTGAGCAAGCAGTGGCTGGTTTTAAAAGCATGTCAGAGCAGCTTATTGGAACTAAAGGAAGGATTCGACCAGAGAGCTTTGCTGATCATTACAGTCAGGCGCGTCAATTTTATATAAGTCAAAATAAATACGAGCAATCTCATATCGTGTCAGCATTGATTTTTGAATTATCAAAAGTCGAGCACCCGCACATCAGAGAAGCCATAGTAGGACATCTACGACACATAGATGCAGATTTGGCAGCACGTATTGCCGCTGGTTTAGGGCTTAAGGATTTGCCACCACTACCAACGAGTGCTGCGCCTGTTCTAGATTTTCCGATATCTCCGGCATTAGGTTTAATCAATAACAGAAAAGACACATTAACAGGTCGTGTTGTCGGCATTCTTATCGATGAAGGCTCAGACGCAGAGACTTTTAAAAATGTTAAAGATGCCGTTACTAAAGACGGTGCGACATACAAAATCGTAGCGCCTAAAATTAGTGGCGTCTATTTGTCTGATGCTAGTAAGGCTATCGTCAATGGTCAATTGGCGGGCAGCCCGTCCATCATGTTTGATGCTATTGTGGTAATTATCTCTCAGCCAGCCGCAAAAAAAATGGCGAGAAATTTGGCGGCAATCGAGTTTATCAAAGACGCTTATAGCCACTTAAAAGCCATTGCCTTTGATGTAGGAAGTAAATCCCTATTAGATATCGCAGGAATTAAAAAAGACCCTGGAATAATGTCGACAGAACATATGAAAGAGTTTCTAAAAGCTGCAAAAACCAGACAATGGAACCGTGAAGAATTAGTACGGCCAAGCAATTAGAACGTATTTCTGAAATAGGTTTAATCTAACTAGCTTTTTGCCTCTTTAATCTCTGGTTTATATATATGCTTTCCCGATTCACTTTATAGAAAAGATCCAAAATGAAAAAAATATTGATGGTACTAACATCCCATGATAAGTTAGGTGATACTGGTAAAAAAACGGGCTTTTGGTTAGAAGAATTTGCCGCACCTTATTATGTTTTTATGGATGCTGGTGCAGAAGTAACGCTGGCATCGCCATTAGGTGGACAACCTCCACTTGACCCTAAAAGTGATGACGATACTTCGCAAACTGAATTCACTCGCCGTTTTAAAGCAGATCTAGCCGCACAAAAGGCCTTAGCTAGTACGTTGGAGCTTTCCAATATTTCAGCGAATGATTTTGATGCAGTTTTTTATCCAGGTGGGCACGGACCTTTATGGGATTTGGCGGAAGACACGTCCTCTATTAATCTAATCGAAACGATGTTGTCCAAAGGTAAACCTGTAGCCGTAGTCTGCCATGCTCCCGGAGTGCTGAAACATGTCAATACTGCAGAAGGTAAGCCGCTGGTTAGCGGAAAATCCGTCACTGGCTTTAGTAATACTGAAGAGCAAGCCGCGGGGCTAACCGAGGTAGTGCCTTTCCTAGTGGAAGATATGCTTAAAAAAAATGGCGGTATTTACTCAAAAGCTAAGGACTGGCAATCCTACGTACAAAAAGATGGATTATTAATTACAGGACAAAATCCTGCTTCGTCAGAAGAGGCGGCAAAAGTATTGTTACTCACTGCTACGACGTCAACTTAAATACTGGCGTATCAGTGCAAATCCGGTTTAGCTGAAAAATTCAAGTGCTGTATAAATACTCTCTTCGATCAAGGGATTTGGAGCAATAGTTAAGCTAGGATTTTCAATTAGAATTTGATCTGTTGATTCTTTAAGATATGCATTTTTGCAAAATTTTTGATGCGATTTTGTAGTATGTTAGTTGCAAACAAGGCGCTCATGAAAAGCCATGAGCGCCTTGATGTATCAAAAATGACCAAAAAAATCCGGCAACCGCCGGATAGCACCTTTGGTGCTCCAAATAGGAAACAGCAATAACATTTCACCGCAAAAATTTTCTATTTAACATCAAGAAGCTACGATTTTGTTGCTGCCGCTTGTTTCCTCTTGTCTTCTAGGCCTGTATTTTCTCGGTTTATTTCGTTTTACTCATGCTATCCGTTAAGGCTTCAATTGCCCTCTGATCTCTCCGTCTTTATTTTCAGCAGTATGAACATTGACGTAAAGATTTCCTGCTTTATAACTTGCATACTGATCGTCTGTAAGAACCGATCCCGATGGCACTGACCAACTACCCTCACCGGATTTTACTAAGGTAATAATTGGTGGGCCTTTCTTTCCTGCGGCACCCAAATGTATATGAGCCATTGTCCCGGACAAGCCTGTAGTAGTAACTACACCGCTGACAGACTTATCATTATTAACGGTAATACTTCCCGCACCTTTGGCAGTAGTTTTAACTGCTGGAGTCTCTTCTGCACCGACCAAACTGACTTTGGTCTCACCAGCATAAACAGCACTAGCTAATAACATGGTTCCAGCACTCAACATGATTGCGTTAAACATTTTAAAACGACCTTTCTTGAGAAATTGATTTTTCATAATGGGTTCCTCTGAGTGTCATAAAAATGATGTACGGTATCTGCCCAAGTGCTATCTGCCATGTCTGGCCATTGATCTGAATTAAATCCTGGGGCATTTTCAAAACGATCCTTTTGTACATTCAGCACAAACCGTTTATTCAAAGTATCTAATTTGAGCGAACTCCAGGGAACTGCAAAGAGTTTCTCACCTATGGTAAAAAGTCCGCCCTGAGCAAGTACCGCATAAGCAATTCTTCCTGTTCTCATGTCCAACATAATTTCTTTAATCTCACCTAGATGCTCGTCTTCAGGATTATGTACATTGTCGCCGATCAATGTATTAGCCCCCATTAATTCAGGCCCTGGACCTTTGTGTTGACCAGATTCGCCTAATGCATACATTCCATAAACATCGTTTTCTTGGTAACTCATCATAGTTCTCCTTAAATGGAATCATAGATTGATCTATTTAAAAAATCGTGTCCGTTCGATAGCGCACAAAAATAAAAATGCAAAAGTAACCTAAGCATTTCCCTAGATATAGTTTTTGTATTTTTTCAAAAAATATCGATGAAGTGTGATTCAGCGCACATACAGGCTGACTAACGATAAATATGCTTCGAACATTGTTGGCTTATATATTCCTTATCTTTATTTTGCCCCTCGCCGTAATTGTGAGTTTTAAATGTACTGACGTGGAATGGTTTTGTTCAACACACTTAAGACGGTTAACATTAATAAAACTAATGTTCAAATAACCCGAAACAACACGTATAACCAATCAAAGGGAGCAACTATGCTAGAAGAACAGAAAACTATTTCGTCCTATGCGGGAATTTCAGGGGTGACTTGGAGTGCCGTACTGGCAGGGGCAGCGGCGGCGGCGGCGCTTTCATTAATACTACTAATGTTGGGTGCTGGATTAGGTTTATCTAGCATATCTCCCTGGTCTTACAACTCGTCAGTGATGGGCGCTTCAGCAATTGCGTGGCTTACATTTATGCAGCTTGCGGCATCTGGAGTTGGGGGTTATTTGGCTGGTAGACTAAGGATCAAGTGGGGTAATTTGCACGATAACGAGGTTTATTTTAGAGATACCGCTCATGGTTTTCTTGCATGGGCTGTTGCCTCGTTAATGACAGTCGGCTTACTTGCAAGTGCGGCTCAAAGTATTCTTAGCGAGGCATCGAATATAGGTTCAAGTGCGGTCACCGCAGCCGCCGCGGCAAACAATATGAAGGTCAAGCCGGTGGATTATTTCTCGGATATGTTGTTGCGTTCAGATGACGGTTCTATTGATGCCAATTCTGGTGCCCGCCTAGAAGTAGGGAAAATTCTAACCACAGATATTGTTAATGGCGCCCTTAGTGGTTCAGATCGCGATTACTTATCTAAAATAATCATCAAGCGTACGGGTATCAGTCAAACCGATGCAGAAAAACGTGTCGATGCGGTGTATTCACAATGGAGCAAATCGGTGGTAGATGCCAAGAACGTTATCAAAGAAGCTGCTGATAAGGCGCGTAAGGCAGCGGCCAACTCTGCTCTGTGGATGTTTATCGCGTTGTTGATCGGTGCGTTTGTCGCTAGCCTCGCGGCCACAATTGGTGGACGTCAACGCGACAGAGCTCATTTGCTCGACTAAGTATTGCTCGGGGTAAAAATTCCCAATTTTAATCAATCGTCTTAATCATTGGAGACTATCATGCGTTCGATTTTGCTATTACTACTTGGCATTCCTATCCCTATCGTCATTCTGATCGCGTTATTTGTTCATTAGATTGCTCAGTATATGAACACCCGGCCTGGCGAATGCTAGAAACAAATCTGAATGAGGAAACAAGATGCCCAATATTTTAAATTTAAACTCTGATCATGTTCATTACGATCCGAATAATTTATTGAACAAGCTGATTGACCAATTACATTTAAAAAATGATGCTGAACTATCTAAAATGCTAGAGGTAGCACCTCCTGTCATTAGCAAAATCCGGCATCATAAGTTATCCGTCGGTGCCTCGTTGATGATCAGCATGCATGAAATCAGCAATATTAGTATTAAAGATTTACGAGCGTTGATGGGGGATACGCGTGACACGTTTTTTTCCTCTATAACTTTATAAATTAGTCGCCCTTTCCGTTTCGTACCGTACATGACAAGGCAAAAGACGATGTTTTAGTGGGATTGAAATAACTTAAATAAAGAGGTATTGCCATGCAAATAGAAAATATAAAAATACGAGGAATGAGCTGTGAAGGATGTGTCAAAAAAGTGCTGCAAGCGCTGCAAGCCGTGCCTGGCGTGAACGACGTCACAGTCTCCCTTGCAGATAGTGACGCTAACGTACAGTATGACGAAGAGAAGACTTCAGTAGAACAATTAAAAGCTGCGGTTAAGGACGCTGGCTATGATGTAGATCCCACCAATATTACTGCTGGCTTAACACTCAAAAATGATTCTTGAAACTAGATACAACTAAGGTCGCTGTTTTCGCCACAATCGATTTGTTTCTTTAGTTATATGGGGAAAAATCGCCGAAGTGGCAGACTCTATGGTGAGTAGGTGCATATGCGCTTTAACAGCGGCCTTGTCTACATACTGCATGAGTAATTTTTTATGCTTACTACATGCATTCGAAAAATACAAAAACTGCCGCTTAACTGAACGAATCAGAAGAGTATTGCTAAAAATAAGTGCGCAGCCACTTGTTTAAAAATTCAAATCGTCACAAAAAGATCTCGCTTATATGCACTTAAGTCTATGTCGATATTTTTCGTTCTAGGTGCGTCAACGAACATAATAGGACTCTGCTTTCACGTAGTCTGGCTGCATCGAACCAGACTTTGCAACGGATAGCGTCATAAGTAATGCCGCAACAGTATCCAATTGCAAACTTGCAGCTAGTACTTATTATCGAAAGCCGTACAATATGATTACCGTCTTAAGTTTTTTCCCCGTCTTGTCGCTGATTGACAGCGTTACGGCATTAATTACACCGCGCCTGTTAACCATAGTTGTGAGTGTCAATACCGTGACGATTAATGTAGTGCACTTCATGGGTATTACTAATTTTTTATAAAGAAGAAAAATGCGTCGTACAACTATTGCCCTCGTCACTTTCCTGATCGCCGTCCCTGCGGTAGCGCTTATCGTGATGACTAATTTTGATTGGAACCGCGCTAAGCCTTGGTTGAACGAACGTACCAGCGAAGCTTTGGGCCGGTCTTTTGTGATCAAAGGTGATCTCGCTCTGACGTGGGATAAACAAGTCGTTGGTCCAGAGCTGGATCGCGGTTGGCGTGGGATGATCCCGTGGCCGCATCTCATTGCAAAAGATGTGCATATCGGCAATCCGGCGGCGATGATGACACCCGCGTCGGAACCAAATAATCCTGCGACTTTGGCGGCTAAGACAACTTCAGCATCAACGGTGATCGCTGTCCCGGAAGAAATGGCGAGCATTCAGCAATTTGCTTTTTCGCTAGACCCTCTGGCCTTGTTAGGTAAAAAGATTGCCATCCCTGTGCTGCGCTTTGATGGTCCCGTCGTCAGTTTATTACGTACTGCTGATGGCAAAAATAATTGGACTTTAGCTAGCGGTGATCAAGCCTCGGCGTGGCAATTAGAATTACAACGCGTGGTGTTTACTAAAGGCAGCGTGCACTTGGTTGATGCGATCAAACATGCAGATGTAACAGCAGATATTGATACCATCAATACCGACCCCGCCTATGGCGTGAGTTGGAAATTACACGGTAAATTTAATGGCGATACCGTCAGCGGCAGTGGTAAAGCGGGCGCGATTTTATCGCTGCAACAGCAGACTACGCCCTTCCCTGTTATGGCAAATGTGCGCGTCGGCAAAACGATGATCAGTGTCGAAGGCTCAGTCACAAAGCCAACCGAGTTAGCAGCGCTAGATATGCGTTTAAAACTCTCTGCACCAAGTATGGCGAGGCTGTATGCGCTCAGCGGCGTTGTACTACCAGAGACGCCACCGTTTTCTACCGAAGGCCATTTGATTGGCACACTTGGCAAACATAATAGTCATTGGGTCTATGAAAAATTTAGCGGTAAAGTAGGCTCTAGCGACATCGGCGGCAGTCTTGATTTTAAAACCCGGCCTGCGCCTGACCGGCCTTTGTTGTCGGGTGTAATCGTATCGCAATTGCTGCAATTCTCCGACCTGGGCGCATTGATCGGTGCGGACTCTAACGCAAATAAAACAGAGCGCGGTGCAGCGGCAGTGCAACCTGGCGATAAAGTGTTACCAGTAGAGACCTTTAAAACAGAGCGCTGGACCAGCATAGACGCAGACATAAAATTTAGTGCGGAAAAAATTATCCGCGAAAAAGAATTGCCCATCAATAAGCTCACAACCAACTTACATCTGAAGGATGGCGTGCTCGATTTATCACCTCTGACATTTGATATGGCAGGCGGCACGCTCAGCTCAGATATCCATCTGGATGGCAGCGGTAAAACAGATGCCGCAGGGAATCAACTAGCAGCAAATCTAACGGAAGAAAAGCCGCCAACGGCAAAAGCATTAAAGGCAACGATGAAAGTCAGTGCCCGTCATTTAAAACTCAAACAATTATTTCCGACGCTAGATGCACTGCAAGCCAGCATGGGTGAGATCAACGGCGATGCGTCGTTGTCGGCGACTGGCAACTCCATCGCCAGTTTGTTAGCCGCATCCAATGGTGAGGTTAAAACCTTGATCAATCAGGGCAGCATCAGCAAACGTTTGTTAGAGCAGATTGGATTAAATATCGGCAATGTCGCGCTGACTTATCTTTCGGGTGACAAGCAAGTCAAACTCAATTGCATGGCAACCGATTTTGCCGTGACTAATGGTGTGATGCAAACCCGTACTTTTATTGTTGATACCGATGATGCAGTCTTAGATGTCAGCGGCAATGTCAATATGGCGCAAGAACAATTGGATTTGACGATCAAACCGAATAGCAAAGGGCTACGAGTTTTCTCACTCAGAGCACCGCTGTATGTTCAGGGTAGTTTTAAAGATCCTAAAGTCAGCGTAGACAAAGGTGTGCTTGCGTTAAGAGCCGGTGGCGCGATTGCGTTGGCGGTCGCTGCGCCAGTTGCAGCCCTGCTGCCTCTGATCAATGCTGGCCCTGAAGCCGATAGCGGCTGCGCCAAATTGTTAGCAGAGGCCAGGGTCACACCGGTGGCACCGGCGCCGGGTAAAACCTATAAGGCTAAGGCTGTTGCTAAGTAAGGGCGAATGATTACTAGCTAATGCGCTTGCTGTTTGCCTGGTATGCATGCCCCCTACTTTGAAAAAATACTAGCTTGGTTTACTTGGTGCGCATGGCGCACCCTACTTTCCGCGCACCCAGCGCGCCATTACTAAAAGTATATACTCCCCCCTTATTTTTACTAAATATGGCTTAGTGTCCAATGATTACCTGGACGTTCTACATATACTAATAGGGGTATATAAATTTACTACAATTCACCACCTGCGAACAGCAGACTAAAAGCGGGTGCTATTTTTGCTCAGGTCGCATGCGGTGTGTGACGTCCATGCCTATTCCACGGTAGCCCGTGAACCTGGCGGAAGTGTCGAACATAGGCTCACCGCTGACTTGCAGATATTGGATCGTTCCGTCTGCATTGGTACGGCTATAAACAAAATCCAGGAAAGGCCGGCGGCTGGCGATGTTGGAATCCAGCTGCGCCCGCTCAGCGGCATTCCAGCCTGCCAAGGCTTTGGGGCTTGCGCCTAACATGTCGTCAGCATCAATCCCTAACATTTCAAACACCGGGCCAGAAATGCTGGTGAAGTTGCCTTGTGGGTCTTGCTCCCAATACCAATCGGACGACAGTTCAGTAAAACTCTTGAAGCGGGCTTCGCTCTCGCGTAATTCTGCAGTGCGCTCCAGCACGGTTTGCTCAAGGACCTTGTTGTAGTTATCCAGTCTTTTGTAAAGCAAACGTACTTCCAGCATATTGTGAATACGGGTTTGTACTTCTACCAAGTCAAACGGCTTACTGACAAAATCCTTGGCACCGGCTTGTAGTGCGCGTAACTTATGGCCGGGCTGGGCTGTGATAACCAGTACGGGCAAATAGCCGTTGATGTCGATTTTTTTCAACTCTTCCATCACTTCAAAACCGTCCATCTCGGGCATTTGCAAATCTAGCAGTATCAAATCAAATTTGCTCGCTGCATGTTGATCGCATACCGTGCGCGAGTCCATAGTGGATGTGACATTGGTATAGCCGCGGCTGCTCAGCATTTGCCCCAGCAGCATGACATTGGCTTTTTGGTCATCGACGATGAGGATATTGGCGTTGAGGATCTCGGCTGCTTCTAACATGAGTTTCTTCCAAAAATTCGATTATTTGCTATTGCTCTTTATTGCAATGATCACTTGCCCGTCATCTAATATAAACCTAAGACAAATATCAGTAACGTCATGAAGGCCAAAAATCTTACAAATCGCGTTCTTTACTACCCAGGCTATGCTCAGACGCGTAACGCAATGCCACATCCAGCGCATCCATAAATTCATTCACTTTAATCGGCTTGGTCAGGTAGCGGAAAAAACCCGCCTTGAGTCCGTTTTCAATATCACGCGGAATCGCATTAGCGGACAAGGCCATCACCGGGATATGCGCCGTAGTGGCATCGTCATGCAAAATTTTCAAAGCGCCATAACCACTTAAACCCGGCAAATTAATATCCATCAAAATCACGTCTGGCTGGTAAGTGCGCGCCAGCTGAATCCCAAGATGCGTATCTACTGCGGTCAATAATTTAAGGTCGCTACGGCGTTCAATCAATTGCTTGATCAATGCCATGTTGGCGGGGTTATCCTCAACATATAACAAAGTACGTTTATAGGCTGAGGTATTGATCCCATTCGACGTTTTTAATACAGCGCCGTGCTCTGTACTTATGTCCTCGCCCATTTCTCCGAATATTAACTTAGGTGCGCTAGACGCGGACAACTCAAACCAGAAAGTACAACCGACATCAATGGTACTTTCTACACCGATCGTACCGCCCATCAACTCGACTAATTGCTTGGTGACGACCAGACCAATACCAGTACCTTCTTCGCCGCCATATTCTTTTCCAAGGCGATTAAACGGCTGGAATAATTGCGTCAACTGATCTGGCTCTAAACCAGTGCCAGTATCGCGCACACTGACGCGTATTCTATTTTCGCCATTCATCTGGCATTGGACAATCACTGCGCCGTTATCCCGATTATATTTAATTGCATTCGACAGCAAATTGACCAAAACCTGTTTCACCCGCGTCCGGTCAGCATGCACATAAAATAGATTCTCTACGCTAGGGAATGTCATCTGTATGCCACGCTTATCGGCTTGCGGCTCCATCATCAGACGGCAATCTTGCAATACATCGGTGAGCGACATGGACTCATGCGACATAGTGACTTTGCCAGACTCAATCATTGCCAGATCGAGAATCTCATTAATCAAGCGTAGCAAATACCAACCTGCCTGCAAGATCTGGTCTATAGATAATTTTTGTGCTGGCGTTGGCGATGGTGTTTCTGACTCCATCAATTGCGCAAAACCTAGTACGGCGTTGAGCGGCGTGCGCAGCTCGTGACTCATGCTGGATAAAAATTCTGACTTCGCTAAGTTGGCTTTTTCTGCTGCTGCCCTGGCGCTTTCTAACTCCACATTATTCTCTTGCAGAGTATGCTCAAATTGCTTGCGCTCGGTGACGTCACGCGCCGCAGCAAATACACCTCGCAAATTACGATCTCTATCATGAAAGGTAGTTGCGTTATAAGACACCACTGTTTCTTTACCATCTTTGGCATGCGCGGTCAGCTCGTAATTGGTGACTTTGCCTTCTTTTAATACGCGAGTAATAGCTGCCTCGGCACGATCTGGGTCTGTAAAATAATTTTTGAATGGAACACCAATCAATTCGTCGCGGGTGCAGCCGGTTAATGCCTCCATCTGCTGATTAACGTCCCTGATGATGCCTTTAAGATCGGTCGCCATCAAAGCATCCACATTCGACTCAATCAATGAGCGGGTGTAAAACTGCTGATCGCTTAAGCGCTGATCGAGCAAAGCCTGCTCAGCTTCGACTTTTTTACGAGCAGTATTATCTGTACCGATTAACAGATATCCAATCAGTTTATTCTGATCGTCACGTAAAGCACTTACCGAAACAATCGCAGGAAAGCGGCTACCGTCTTTACGGATGTACGTTAGTTCATAAATATCCTCTATGCCACGAGAAGCTTTAAAAACTAAAGCGTCAAATCCTGGCGAGATCAATGTCTCTAATGCTGCACTTAAGGCAGCTGCACGGGCAATCACTTCGCCCTCATCAGAGATGCTGGATGGTGTGATTTTATTTACTACATCGATGGCTTTATAGCCGAGCATATGCTCGGCACCGACGTTAAAAATCTGGATCACCCCCTGTGCATCGGTCGCAATGACAGAAAAGTTAGCGCTGTTGAAAATAGCGTTTTGTAGGGCTTCCGCTTTTAACACCGGCTGTCTTCCATCTAACAGCGCTTGTTCAAGTTCTGAGCGCCTACGCATTGCAAAGCGTATGCTTATCGCGAAAAAAATCAAAAATACGAGTAACAAAACCGTACTGCCTATAATGATTTTAAGTCGCATTAACTCCCTATTTTTACGCAGAACTAATAAACTTTGTTCTTCTTGAATAGCCTCAGCAGTCAGCTTGCGAATCTGCATTCCAGTATCGCGGGCAACTTTTAATAAAGGCCTTATTCCGTCAAATCCTTGTGCGTCGAATACTGCCTGGTTTTCTACAAATATATGCGCGCGCTTATCTAATGTGATTTGTAGCTGATGCACGCGGTCTTGCTGAGCCTGGTTATCCAGTGTCAGTTCAGATATTTGTACGAAGACTGCTCTCAGTTCTTCCAACGCAGAGTCGCGTTCATCAATAAAATATTTTTCTTTCGTCAGAAAATATGTCCACTGCCCATTCTCTGCTCTGTCGATTTGAGAAGCTAGTGAATCTAGCTTAGCAATCACCTCGTGGGTGTGTTCCACCGAGGTGAACGATACGAAAGGCACGACAATGTTCAAGGCCATGCTACCAACCAGCAATAGCACTATGAATGTCATACCAAAACCAACCAGCATCAATCTTTCGATAGATGACTTTTTCATTACCAGCATAAATTCTGACCTTGATACTTTTTGTAGAGCACAAACTAGAGCACTAACCTCGGCTCAGGCAAGGTAACGGCGAAGCCGTCATGAAAATAATACAGCGGAGATAAAATACAGCAGAAATAAGGCAGTGGAGGTTTAAAAAGGCGATTTAAAAAACGATTTAAAAACGAATCAACGCTGACGTACGTCCGATAACAGGCGAGCAAATTCTTTTTTTACTACGCCATAGCATTCACATACTTTGTCTTCCAGACCGTTTCTGTTGACGACGGTGATGTGCCCGCGGCGGTAGCTAATATAGTGCTCTTGCTGTAATTTGCCTGCCGCCTCAGTAATACCTTCACGCCGCACGCCTAAGGTGTTGGCAATCAGTTCTTGCGTAATCGTCAGCTCATTAGATGGCACCCGATCCAAGGTCAGCAACAGCCAGCGACACAGTTGTTGCTCTACTGAGTGATGCCGGTTGCAGACAGAGGTTTGCGACATCTGGGTCAGCAGTGCTTGAGTATAGCGCAACAACAAGCGCAGCACAGGCCCGGCACGATTAAACTCAGCCATCAAGATGTCGGCCTTAAGGCGATAAGCATGACCACCCGTCTGCACTATCGCACGACTAGGCGTGCTATTACCACCCATAAAAAGAGAAACACCTACAACGCCCTCATTACCCACACCTGCGATCTCTGAGGCGCCGCCATCTTCTAGCAAATAATGCAGAGAAATAATAGAGGTCGTTGGAAAATACACATGCGCAAGCTTGCCACCAGGCTCATAAAGTACGTCGCCGAGCAGCATGGGCACTAATTCTAAATGAGGGGACAGTCGGTCATATTCCGCGTCGAGCAAGGCGGCTAACAGGTGATTCTGACTCGGGTGATGTGCACTGGCCATAGAGGAGTTTCTGTTTCCAGTCATGAGAGTGAGGGGCCGTCGCGTAGAAAGATTCTTGGGAGCGCAAGGTAACACAAATACGCACAGTCTCAGACTATATTACCGTCTACACAATGCTGTCTGTGTGCTAACGTACATAAAAGTGAAGAGGTGAAACTAAACGTTTTGGCATGCTTGGAATAGCGATTCCGGTTGACCAAAAAACCTAAGTGCTTGATATATATAAATATATACTCTCCATAAGTATATGTTGATTGTCCAGATAATCATTGGACAATAAGGTATTATTTAAAAAATTACTGGGCAGTATATTCAATAATTGCACAAATTGATTGATGATATAAAGAGATCAATTGACGCGAATTATTGCCTGTCAAAACGAGTGACCCACGGGATATTTTGCGTCGAAGACAAGATTTTTCCCCGCGTTGATAAGCTCAGTTTGATAAACGTTCTTTTCCGCTGTAACCCCACTTTGGCGCCACGTCTTTTTCAGATTGCGATCATCAAAACAATAGCACTGATTGCCTGTCTTAAACACAATAAATTTACTAGAGTCCGCGTTCGTATGTTCGTGATCGCACATACACGACAAGCCGATCTCATTACAGTGTTCTTTGATTGATAGCTGCGTCCACTAAGGGGGGCGACCAAGTTTTCCTTCATCTCACTAGGTTACCGCATCAATTTGCGCTAACGCTTTACCTTTTCATGTGCTCATTTAAAACCGCGCAGTCTTGTTCGAACATATCCTTCTGAAAGACCACCGTGGATAAACTATTTCGCCGTATTCGCTTCTCGGTCTCTGTCTCGGCCTTGATTACTTTGGTGATCGGTCTGAGTCTGACCGCCATATTGTTTGCGTCGATACGACAGGTAGAATCTGAGCGCCAGAGCAACCAGTTTCTGCAAAATGCCAAATTATGCTCGGTGGCGGTATCAGAAGGTTTGCACGATGCGGTTGAACAGTTGATGGTATTAAATCAATTATTCCGTAGTATGGGAGTCGTAAGTCGTGAGCAATTTAAGAGCTTTACTGCACCGCTGCTGCAACGTTATCCGCAAATTCAAGCACTGAGTTTTCAGCGTCTTGTCATGCAAAGCGATCGCCAGGCGTACGAAGCGAGAATGCGTCAGTGTCTGCCTAATTTCAGACTAAGCGAAGTGCTGGGTGGCGAGCAAAAACCTGCTGGCATACGCGATAGTTATAACGTCATTGAGTACATAGAACCGAGCGCGACTAACGAGCAGCTGCTGGGGATTGATACCGCCATTACGGCGGATCAGACACAGGCAAGACTGCGTTCACGCTCCACTGGTCTGGCAGCCGCGACCAGCCTGTTGCCGGTCATACAGCACAAAACCTGGCATACAGGTTTTATGCTGATGGTGCCGGTATATATGCAAGGTGCGCCGCTAGATACCGCCGCTTCACGCAATCGCGCGGTGATTGGCGAGACTGCAGCAATCTTGCGGGTAGATCATTTGATCGACAGCATACTCGGCAGCCGAGGCTTTTTAGCCATGCCGGGCCTGGTGATTAGTATTTATGCAGGGCCAGGCAATGATCCGCAGTATCTGGCCTTCCAGCACCACGCTGCAGCTAAAACCATAGCTGAAACCGCATCTAAAACTGTAATTGAAACTGTCGCTGGAGCGCGGCCAAGCACAGACAGTAATTTCTCGCTATTACCACGCTGGCTATTTTATGATCGCGCTACCACGGTCACCGATAATTTCACATTAGGCGGCAATCCCTGGCACATCGAAATTGCAAAAACACCCGTGCTGTTTACTGCCAATAACAACGGCTCTTTCTACGTTCTGTTAGGTGGTATTTTATTTAGCTTGCTGGCCGCAGCTTATGTATATTCATTAGTCTCACGCAAGGCAATCATAGAGAAGGTAACGAGTGAACGCACGGCAGCCTTGCAATTTGCCAACCTGCGCTTATGCGAAGATTTAGCATTACGCAAACGCACTGAAAAATCTTTACGCCTGCGCGAAAAAGTGATTGAAGTATCTTCCAACGCCATCATCATTTGCAGTGCCGACGCACCAAATTACGCGATTGAATATGTTAACCCGGCTTTTGAGCATGTCAGTGGTTATGCCGCAGCGGATGTCGTCGGCCGCAGTCTGGAATCTTTGCAAGGCAGCGGTCAGGATCAGCAAAATATAGAGGAAATACGTACGGCATTGCGTGAGCAACGCGAAGGCCACGCACTGCTGCGCAATCACCGCAAAGATGGCAGCGGTTATTGGAGCGATCTTTTTGTCGCGCCGGTAAGAGATGACAGCGGCACCATCAGCCATTTCGTCGTCGCGCAATATGACATCTCGTCAGTAATGCGGTTTGAGGCCGAGCTAGCGTTCCAGGCCAAACATGACAGCTTAACTGGCCTTGCCAACCGCAATCTCTTGCGTGAGCGCCTGACCCAGGCGATAAGCAACGCTGACCGCAATAACAATAAAGACGACGACGGTAACACTAATAGCAATGCCATCTGGGTGGTGTTTGTCGATATTGATCGTTTTAATTTTGTCAATGACACTCTCGGTCATGAGGCTGGTGATGAGCTATTAAAAACTTTGGCCGGACGCTTGCAATCTGCCGTGCGTGAGGCCGACACAGTAGCGCGACTAGGTGGCGATGAGTTTGTCCTGGTACTGCCAGAACAAACTGACGATGGTAATGGTAATAGCAATGGAAACAGTAATGGCCTAGCTGTCTTGCAGCAGATCATGGATGCCATCGCTCAACCATTAATGCTAAGCGACTATGAATTTTTCTTAACTTGTAGCATCGGTATAGCGACCTATCCTTTGGATGGTGTAACGGCAGAAGGCCTGATCAAACACGCCGATATCGCCATGTACCGCGCCAAAGAAATGGGCCGTAATAGCTACCAGTTTTATACGCCGGCGATGAACGAACGCACGCTAGACCGGCTAAGTATCGAAGCCGATTTACGTCATGCATTAGAGCGCAATGAGTTTGTGATCCATTACCAACCGCAGATCAATTTAAGCAACGGACGCATCGTCGGCATGGAGGCACTGCTACGCTGGAATCATCCGGCACACGGCATGATTGCACCTACACGTTTTATCGGTCTGGCAGAAGAAATGGGCTTGATTCTGCCGATTGGTGCTTGGGTTATCCGCACGGCATGTATAGATACTAAAACATGGCAAGACGCTGGCTTTGCGCATTTGCGGGTGGCGGTCAATTTATCCGCCCGTCAGTTCACCCAAAAAATGCTGGTGCAATCGATCTCCGATATTTTGGAGGCGACCGGATTAGACGCCTCTTACTTAGAGCTGGAATTAACAGAGAGTATGGTGATGAGCGATGTTGAAAGCGCGATTGCGATTTTGCGTAATCTAAAGAGCTTAGGCATCCATATCTCTATCGACGATTTTGGTACCGGCTACTCTAGCCTGTCGTATTTACGACGCTTTCCGATTGATGTACTAAAAATTGATCAGTCCTTCGTTAATGATATTACGGTGGATACCGATGACGCCGCCATCGTTGCATCGATCATCTCACTCGCCCATAGCCTGCGTTTAAAAGTAATTGCAGAGGGGGTCGAAACTACCGAACAATTAGACTACTTGCGGGCACATGGATGCGACCAGGTGCAAGGCTATTTATTCAGCCGCGCCGTTGCCGCCGATGCGTTTGAAAAACTGCTGGAATCCGAGCGAAGTTTGTTGCAGACGACTGAGTAAATGATGGGTTATTGATGGATTATGTTGGCCTGCGTGACCGATGATCCAAGTAGATACCTAGCCAAGTTATCAGCTGATTCCGCGTAGCGGACTGAAGTACGATCGACCACATTTTTTAAGAGTAATTAAATATACTCCCCATATGTATATTTAATTTGTCCATATAATCATTGGACAATAGACTATTTTCTATAAATTTATTGGGGAGTATGCTTATATTAACTGACGTTCAGTTTAAATACTGAGTCGGTTTTCAGTTCATTTTTTGTCAGCTTAACAGCTAGCCTGTCGCCTAGTTTCCACATCAAATCTCGCTGAATGCAGGCATGCAGTCAGTACCTTGCTAGCGCCCTCCGCCCTCCAGAAAATACGATACTCAAAAGTATTCGTAACAGTACTTTAAAAGCCAAATAAAAAAATTAAATACTACGTGCGCTAACGTACAGAAGTAAATCGAGCCAAGCCTCAATCTAGCCTCATCGCATAGCTACTTGCTGTAGCAGCGTTAAAGAAATTACGTAGATTACGCAAACTAAACAAACTACATCAAGGAATAAAAATGAAAAACTTCAAAATTGCCTCTAGCCTGATCGCCGCACTCATGCTCACGACTATCGTCGGCTGTGCCGCTACACCAAAACAAGAGAGCACTGGTCAGTATGTCGATGATTCCGTCATCACCACATCAGTCAAAGCAGCAATCCTGAACGAGCCTACATTAAAGGTCAGCGAAATCAATGTAGAGACGTTTAAAGGCGCAGTCCAGTTAAGTGGCTTTGTCCGCTCGCAAGAGAATATTGATACTGCAATCAAAGTGGCACGTGGCGTCAACGGCGTTACTGCAGTTAAAAACGATATGCGTTTGAAATAACCAGGATATTGGTGACGCTATCGTAACGGCTGTAAAGACTGTAACGACTCGTCACCATCCAATTTTTTAGTTTCTTTTCAAAGAGGTTTAATCATGAATACGATCAAAAAATTAAGCGGCTACGCTGCAACTATCACTCTGATGTTGGGTTTGACAGCGTGTGCTGGCATGTCTAACCAGGATAAAAATACCGCCGTCGGCGCAGGTGCTGGTGCTGTTGTTGGCGCGGTGCTGACTGGCGGTAGCGCGGTGGGCACGGTCGGTGGCGCAGCAGTTGGCGGCGTGATCGGCAACCAAGTTAAACCTAAATAATCTGCCGTAAATCTAGCTCGCTCAGCTACCAAACTAGCTTAGCGGGCCAAATAAAAAATAACTCATAACAAAATATTCAAGGAAGAATTCATCATGACTACGCCTACCAATGGTTTTCCCAAACCCAGACTGCACCCGATGATTATCATTGCAGGTCTTGCTGTGACTTTGTTCTGTGCTGCTGGTATTGCTGCCATCATGGGATGGATTCCAACCTCGATCGGTAGCAATAATAACGGTGCATTAACGCAAGCTGATCAAGCGGCGACGCAAGTTAACGGCAATACGACAAATCCAAATAATTTAAACAATCCGAACACAACGCCGCGTGCAACTACACCTGCGCCTGTACATCACAAGCAAACTTATGCCGCGGCTAATGATGACTATCGGCCATCTAACAAACTCCCTTGCTACAACTGCGGGATAGTGGAATCGATACGCGAGATCAATACCCGTGCACAAGGTAGTGGCGTCGGCGCAATTGGTGGTGCGGTAGTCGGTGGATTGTTAGGCAACCAGGTTGGCGGCGGCCATGGCAAAGAAGCTGCCACAGTACTCGGCGCAATCGGCGGCGCAGTAGCTGGTAATCAAATCGAAGGTCGGGTCAATGCCAGCAATAGCTACGATATTTCTATCCGGATGGAAGATGGCTCAAGCCGCACGGTGCATCAAACCAATCCACCGCAATGGCGCTCTGGTGACCGGGTAAAAATCGTTGATGGCAATTTGCAGTCTAACGGCTAATGTTTATCTAAAATTTATCTAAAACAATACGAATTTAATTAACTATTTGTATGTTGTGTACGCCAGCGAACAGAACCTAATTTAAGCAGCTTGCATACTTAGTCCCACGATGTTGAATGTTTTAAGCGCTGATTTTCTTAATTTGATGTATTGAAAAAATAGCGGATTAAATCAAATTTCATCGACACCATTGAATAAAATTTTTGAGGAGAAATCATGCTTTATACCATCGCTGTTGTTCTAATCATCTTGTGGCTACTTGGCTTGGTCACTTCTTACACCATTGGTGGCTTCATCCATATTTTATTAGTGGTGGCCGTCATCATGATCTTGCTGCGCCTGATTAGCGGACGAGGGATTTAGCTAGCGTCGATTTTTTGGACACAAGCAAAATCGCAGCAAAAGTAACGCAAATAAATTTATGTGATGCCAGCAACTGATGTCGTTGTCATCACTCACTTCAAAACTATGTAGAGAAAATAATGAACTGGGATGTAATCGAAGGAAACTGGCTGCAATACAAAGGTCAAGTAAAAGCGCAATGGGGCAAATTGACAAATGATCATATTGACGTCATCGCAGGCAAACGTGACCAGTTGCTGGGCCAGATTCAGGAAGCATATGGCATAGACAAGGACGAAGCTGATAAGCAAGTGAAGGCTTTTCAGAAATTTCTTAAAGAAATTCGTACTTCTTAGCCAAACATTTAGTCGAAAGTAGTAAACCGCATGCGGCATTTTTCCGTAAGCGATTTTAATAATATCAAGGAGCACTACATGAAAAAAGCACTCTCAATTATCCTAATCAGCGCAGCTACTCTGGGTTTTACCAACATGGCTGTTGCCGCAACAGCAGAAGCCAAAGCAAATTTTAAAGCAGCAAAAGAAACAGCAGATACCGATTACAAAGTATCACGTGAAAAATGCAATGCGCTGGCTGGCAATCCAAAAGACGTCTGCGTAGCAGAAGCTGAATCTGCCCGCAAACATGTTAAAGCAGATGCAGAAGCACAATACAAAAATACGGTCGGTGCCCGCACAGACGCCCGTAATGCGATAGCAAATGCAGATTATGACGTTGCCAAAACAAAATGCGATAGCAAAACCGGCAATGAAAAAGATGTCTGCGTAAAAGAAGCGAAGGCCGTTATGGTTGCCGCCAAAGCAGATGCCAAAGCAGATAAAAAAGTAGTTGAGGCACGTGTTGATGCAAGAGATGACAAAGTAGAAGCCAACTATAAAGTCGCTCTGGAAAAATGTGACGCCTTAGCCGGCCCATCAAAAGATAGTTGTGTCGCTGGTGTTAAATCACAGTTCGGTAAATAAGTTCAATACTTCAAGTTCAGCACTTCAAGTTCAATAATTGAAATTTAGTTTTTCAGTTTGACCGGTAGTTTAGCTCTATTGCAGCAAAAATCTTGATGATCGAAGCTCGATCATCAAGTTAATTCTAATCACTTTTGAGGGATCATTATCATGAATATGTCTAAACGTTTTGCAACAGCTTTGCTTTCTTTCGCTCTTATCGCTGTAGCTGGTTGCGCATCCACACAAAAATCTGAAGGTACAGGCGAGTACGTTGATGACACCGTTATCACGACCAAAGTAAAAGCGGCAATCTTGAACGAACCAATGTTGAAATCCCGCGAGATCAATGTTGAATCATTCAAAGGTATTGTTCAGTTGAGCGGCTTCGTATCATCACAGGCTGATATCAACAAAGCAGTAGAAGTAACGAGCGGTGTTAAAGGTGTGAAATCGGTTAAAAACGATATGCACGTCAAATAATATTGCGCGATCTATAGTGTGTTTTAAACTTGATACGAGCGGATTTAAAAATCAACTCGTATCGAATAATGCAAGCGGGTACTGTTAAGACGAGATCAATGTAAGTGACCAGATCAGTGGTCGCTTACATTAAGATTGAGTCAAACGCACTGCCCGCTTTGCATTGAGAATTTTCTGAGCGCTGGTTGAAAATTACATCAAGAGTGCGAATGATTCACCATGCTGATGGTCGATGGAGAATCGCTGCTAGTTAGCCGGTTAACGTCAATAGGGTAAAAAAAATGAATGCCCCTCAACAAAACGATGTCGCCGCTGAGAGCATGCCGAATATCCATGCCAATACTCATAATACTCATACCCATATTCATCCACAAGATGATCGCCCGCCGACCATACAAATTAGCGATAGTGATTTGTTGTCCATCAATAGATCCTCTGCACCACCTACCATCCATATTCCAGTCAATGCCCGCGGTTTGGCGCTGACTATATTAGCCACCGTTGCTTTTGTTTTTGCATTACAAACTGCACAGCGATTTTTTATTCCGCTAGTCTTTGGCATCATCATTTCTTACACACTGAATCCGGTTGTGGTCTGGCTGGAACGCATTAAAATTCCACGTGTTTTTGGTACCAGCCTGGTGCTAATCACTATCATGTGTGGCGCAGGCGTAGTTGGTAATTCTCTGCGTACCGAATTTAATTCTATCCTGGTCAGTTTGCCCGACGCAGCGCGACAGATATCGCAAGCGATCACCAAAACACAAGACAATCAGCCAAGTACGATGCAACAAATGCAGGCAATCGCAAACGAGATTGAGAAGGCAGCAAACCAATCCAGTAGCGTACGCCCAGGTTCGCGGCAAACACCTACCACCGTGATTGTTGCGACTCCCCCGTTCAAAATACAGGACTGGCTGTTAGCAGGATCGGTGAGTGCGGCTAGTGTCGTTGGTCAAATCACTGTCTTGATTTTTCTGATTTTTTTCCTCCTCTTGTCCGGTAATAGCTTCAAGCGAAAACTCGTAAAAATCACAGGACCATCGCTGTCATCCAAAAAAGTGACTGTGCATATTCTTGATGACATTAATAAGTCAATCCAGAACTATATGTTTATGCTATTGGTCACTAATCTGCTTTTAGCCTTATTGCTGTGGGTAGTTTTTCGCTGGTTAGGATTAGAAAATGCCGGTGCTTGGGCAGTTGCTGCGGGCTGCTTGCATATCATTCCGTATTTTGGTCCGGTCATCATCACATTGGCGCTGGGAGCAACATCCTTTATGCAGTTTGGATCTTTGTCGCAAACCTTGTTAGTGACCGGAGCAACGCTCGTGGTGACGGTCTTAGTCGGTACTTTCATTACCACCTGGATGACCGGCAGAATCGCCAAAATGAATGTGGCGGCGCTCTTCATCGGCTTGCTATTTTGGGGCTGGCTATGGGGAATCTGGGGCTTGTTACTAGGCGTGCCGATTATCGTGATGGTACGCGTCGTGTCTGAGCATATCGACGGGATGCAATCGGTGGCTGAATTGCTGAGTGAATAGAAAATAGCTAGAAAAGCTGATGCAGTAAAAGTAATTTTTTCGCCGGGCTTTAATAACAGGCCTTACGCAAAATTGTGCCGGCAAAGCGTAGCGACTAGTCGCTACAACTCAGCGAGGTCAGTTTTGCGTAATTCCTAAAGAATTTTTACATATACTAGGATAGTGTATGTATAGACAATGCCAAATCGTCCAATGATTACTTGGACGATTTACACTAATCTAGCAATACTCCCCTTAAATCACTAACCGACATCAATTATGGCTAGTTTTATTTGGTGGCTCGATTGATAAGCTATTTTGATGGTCGGTGCTGGCATCCACCATGTCGGGCGCGACTTCAATCCTAGTGATGCCAGAATTAACAGAAATTGGATCGCTGGAGGGAAACGACATTTCCAGCGCGTCATCTAGCAAACACTCTCTGGCTTTATCTTCTTTCGTTTCTATCTCATCTGCCAAAGTCGTTATGGCTATCGCCCATTTAACGAATTTAAGATGTCCAAGTTCGCGGATAGTAGTGACATTAAATGCCTTTTTTAGTAACTCAGCATCCTTGGCACTAACGCCTAGCAAGGCATCGACCGGCGCATTGGCAAGCTCGTGGAAGTTCATATTTTCGTAGGCTTTATCTACACAGGTAAGGATTTTCATTACGTCGCCTTTTAACTGAAAGTTTTTACAGAGATCAGAATGAACTGATCGCTGAATCCAGTCTGTTCGCTAACGTACCCCAACTGAAGTCCAGATCTTTATAGTTTTAGGACTTGCGCAAAATTGTCACAGCAAGGTGTAACGACGTCGATAATACTTTATGCAGCTAGGAGCTACAACGCAGCTGGGAGGGGTTTTGCGTAAGTCCTCAGTTTAATCAAACAAGCTCTTGAGTAAGCTAATCAGGAGTGTCACAATCAAAGCAGCCCGCAAAAAATTTTACTCCATCAGGACTTAAGACCATGAGCTCTCCTCTGAACACAGAACATTTCTGGATGCCGTTTTCCGCCAATCGTCAATACAAAGCCAAACCGCGTCTGATGGTCGCCGCCGAGGGCATGCATTACACCACGGACGACGGACGACAAATTTTGGATGGAACCGCAGGCCTGTGGTGTGTGAACGCCGGGCATGGACACCCGCACATCGTTAAGGCGATTCAAACACAGGCAGCGCGCATGGATTTTGCGCCCACCTTCCAGATGGGACATCCGCTGGCATTTGAGGCTGCCAGCAAACTAGTATCGATTGCGCCAGAGGGCTTGAATCGTGTGTTCTTTTGCAATGACGGGTCTGAAGGCGTCGATACTGCTTTAAAAATGGCGCTGGCTTATCATCGGGTACGCGGCGACGGCATGCGACATCGCCTGATCGGGCGCGAGCGTGGTTATCACGGTGTTGGTTTTGGTGGTATTTCTGTCGGGGGCATTGCTGGCAACCGCAAACATTTTGGTCCCGCTCTGCCCGCAGTCGATCATCTGCGCCATCCTTTAAATATCACAAAAAATGCCTTCAGCCGCGGCCTGCCAGAACACGGTGCCGAGATGGCAGATGAGTTAGAACAACGCTTGCTCGCCCTGCATGATCCATCCACCGTCGCCGCGGTGATTGTTGAACCATTACAAGGGTCAACCGGCGTCATCTTGCCGCCCAAAGGCTACTTGCAAAAAATAAGAGCAATTTGCGACAAGTACGGCATTCTTCTGATTTTTGATGAGGTTATTACTGGCTTCGGTCGTCTCGGCACACCGTTTGCGGCTGATTATTTTGGCGTTATTCCGGACATGATTGTGTGTGCCAAAGGTCTGACTAATGCAGCGGTGCCGATGGGAGCCGTGATCGTTAAACAAGCGGTACATGATGCATTTATGGATGCAGCGCCAGAGAACACCATCGAATTTTTCCATGGATACACCTACAGCGCACATCCACTGGCATGCGCCGCGGCAATTGCGACGATTGATGTGTACAAAGAAGAAAAACTGTTCGACCGCGCCGCCACAAATGCCAGCTATTTTGAACAGGCAGCTCACAGCTTGCAAGGTCTGCCCTCCGTCAAAGATATCCGCAACCTAGGTCTAGTTTGCGGCATCGAATTAGAAAGTATTCCAGGCAAACCCGGCGCACGCGCCTTTGACGTGTTCCTCAAATGTTTCTGGGAAAAAAGCGTGTTAATCCGCACCACTGGCGACATCATTGCGCTGTCACCACCACTGATTATTGATCAAACACAGATGGATGAATTGTTCGGAGCTATCGCCAGTATCCTAAAAGCGCAATAGCAAAAAGCCACATCCAAACAACGATATTGCAATAATCTAGCGAGAAAATAAGGAGAATCAGCGCCAGCAAAGCAAGAATGCTAGCGCGCTCTTGCAATATTTTTGCCGCTCTGTCATAATCTTGGCTTGCGTTGCCGAGATGGCGGAATAGGTAGACGCACGGGACTCAAAATCCCGCGCTGCAAGGCGTGCCGGTTCGATTCCGGCTCTCGGCACCAACATGATAAAGCTCCTTTACAGGGGCTTTTGTCATTTGGATGATCGCTTTGAGTATGGATAAGTACTGCCATAAGTACCCTCTAATACCGCTCCATTTTGTCCTAGATTGTCCTGGCTTTTCCATTTGGGGTCAGGATTGACTGGATATTTCTAGAACAAAAATCATAATATCCCCAACAAGTACTGCACGGGATCATGAATGTGAAAATTCTTGAGGTGGAACTTTTTCGCACCCTCAAGTAGTCCCATTAGTTCAAGCAGACCTATCCGGGCATCGATGATGTTTAGTTGATGTGAAGGCAAAAAATGATCTGTAGCACAATCACAATAATTTCAACGCCACAACCAGCAAAAACACGTGCGCAAGGTCTACGTTGCTTTGCAAGCGTTACGGGCTAACCTTGACTTACAATGGGTACTGAAACTTACTCCTCTAAAATTTTTTTGCTTGAGTCGTGCAAATTAGCAATTCCATTTTTTCTATTGATGCGAGTATCCACTCTTGAAAATCTTCTTTTTTAACTTCCTCTCCATTTTCATCCTCCACGTCCGCAAATCCATTATTTTGCAGGTAGTTATATTTCAATAAGCCTATCGTTTTTTTTAGTAGGCCCAAAGAACAATTCGCTTTATTTAAATATGCGCTTAGAAAATTGAATTCGCACTTAGCTAAAAAATCTGGAGCTAAGTCCTCATGAGTAGCAACAGGATTGTCGCCGTACCACCCATTTTGTTCAGCAATTCTCTTAATGTAATGCAACATATCAGCGGAAACGCCTCCCTTGCCACTTTTCCATCGATTCCATTGGCGTCCAGGGTGGGTCAAGGTACCAACACCAAACGCGATTTCAAAATCACGCGGAGACCATTGAGTCTCACCTCTTTCTTTCCGCAGCTTATTCACTACAGACTCAACGATGACTACTGTCTGCGCGATGAAGAAAGACCTAATTTTCGTTGATATTCGACACTGTCGTCCTTTGCTCAATTCCTTAGTCGGTTGTAAGTAATTCAAATTCCTTGCACCCTCACACTTCAAAAAAAATCTTAGTCGCTCTTCCGCCAAATAAAGATCGTAATCGGCTTGCAATTTCATCCACTCCTTCGCGCTACGACCTGCAAACGATAAATGACCTAGTCGTACCGCGAGGTCTGCTGACAGCGCGATATCTCCAGCGAAAAGAAGTACTAATTCAGCCTCCGACAGGGCAAACCAATAAGCATTCCACTCCAAACTTTCCTCCTCAATCGCTTTCTGCAATACCTTGCCAGGATGAGGTGGTGTAGCTGCATCAACATTTTTCGTCTGTTTATTTTTAGATTCAGGCATTATATATTTCCAAAATTTGCGATTCCTATTGTTAGAAAAGTCGAGACACCCAAATTCTTCTCCACCGCTGAGATAAATTTGGGAATGACTTATTTCTTGCTCATCCATACCATGAAGTCTCGATTGTAGTACTAGCACGAGTACCTAGTGCCAGTCACCAACAAAAAGGACGAAGACATGGAATCTAAACTCGCAACTAACCATACCCCAAATCAAAAAAGTATTTATACCCGCACCTCACTGGACGAACGAATCAACGCGGTGACGGGAGGAGCAGAGCTCATACCGATTACATTGTTGCCCCGGCTGTTACCTATTGCATATCAATCAATTAAAAATCAGATCTGCAACGGAACATTCCAGCTCGAAATCGTTTTTTTCAACGGCAAAAACTGCGTTCGGACTGCTGATGTAGCTCGACTCATTCAGAATTCGATCGATACTGAAAAATCGCTTTGGAAAAAAGTTGGGCGACCGTCAAATCAAGAGCGTGCAATGTCAGCTGCGGTGGTAAAAGACAAAGAGACTCCACACCTCAAATGAAGCAGGAGGTCTAAATGAAAAACTTTGTCATCGTTCGCCAACGTGTTGAGAAAAATTTCACAGTTATAAGAAATGAGATCGTTCGCGACGCAAGGCTAAGCTGGAAAGCGCTTGGGCTACTAATTTATTTGCTGCACCTTCCGCCGAACTGGGGTCTCAATTTAAAGTACTTATCGAACGTGCGACCAGATGGCTCCCACGGCACCCGTACCGGCATTAAGGAACTTTTGGCGCTAGGATATCTTGCGATTTCTCGCGACCGCGACCGCAAGGGAAAATTTGAGAAGACAATATGGACGGTGACAGACATGCCAACCATGACGACTTCCCACGAAGAGTCAAGGAATCAGACTCTAGACTATCCAGAAGTGGAAAATCCAAACGTGGATAATCCGGGCGCGGTTGTACTACCGGTGGAATATCCACAGCCGGAAATTCAGCCACTACTAAGTACTATTGAAAGTAAGAACTGTTTAATAAAAAGGACGACAACCACTACAAAACGCACGAGCAAAGGCGCAACTCAAGCGAGTGACGAAAACGATGCATCGTCAAATTCTGGCGTAGTGGTAGAAAATCTCAATTCTCTGTTCTTTCCTGCTGTCAACGCCGAAACTATCGCAGGGTTACGCGACCTTTTGTCAGAAGCGCCACCAGACCATTGGCAACAAATTCTGGATGAAACTGAGGGGCGGCGTCGCGCTGGATTTAGAACCCAAGGCGCAGTGGTCGGGTTCGCACGCGCGCTAGTCCATGCAGCAAAGAAGGGCACTTTCAAAGCGAACCTAGCGATTGCCATTCAACTTGAAAGAAAACAGCGGTGCAATGTCGAGATTTCGCTTGAATCAGATGCGCGCGTCTCTGAGAAAGAAATGGCAAAAGCGAGTGAAGAAACCCTATTGAAATTACCAGCCGGTGTCAGGCAACGATACGAAGATGCTGTGCGAAACTTAGAGCGAAAAAAATGTCTCTGAGCGGGATAGATCAAATTCAAAGATCATCCCGAAATTCCGCCCCGGGACAATCAAATGATCGCGAGCGTGTGTACTAGCCACGTACAGTAAATGCCGATACGTTCTATGAATGTAAGCTCTCAGAATAGGTCAGTGTTTTTACAATGATTTCGATTGCCTAGAGTTTCTCGCTCGACGTGAAGATTGAAAATCCTTGTGTCGGTGGTTCGATTCCGCCCCGGGCCACCAAGAACAATTTCAATCAAATCAATAAGATACGATTGAATTTAGTGAAAATTGGCTTCCTTCGGGAGGCCTTTTTTATGTGCTTCTGACACTTTCTCTGACACTCCCACAGAGATTGAATGCGGATGAACCACGTTAATGTGCGTTTTTCTGCGTAGTTTCAGAGTGACTAAAAATGGTTCGCTATACGCAACTCCACAACGTTTATTTGGAGTTGAACCGTGAATACCGATGAAATTTTCCTCCCTCTCGCGCCGTATCGAAGCAGTCACCACCCGATTACGAACCATCCTATCAAATCATTGACGCGCCCTCTGCTCGGCTTAGGAGCGTACCGTGGCTAGTATTTATCGCGAGGGTAATCACTGGTCAGCCCGCATCAGAAAAACAGATATGGCTGCATTTAAAACGGGATTTCGCACAAGAACTGAAGCGGAATCCTGGGCTCAGGAACGTGAGCACATTAAAAAAACGCAAGGTAGCGCAAGAGGAATGGGACCAGACCGAACGTCATTGGCGCAAGCACTGTTTGATTATGTGCAAAAAACCCTGCCATTCAAAAAAGGCGCGATTCAAGATTTAAGCAGAGCCAATAAATATCTACGAGCGACAGGCCTTGAAACGTTTAAAGCCATCCCGTCACCAAAAATGGCAACTGACAATAATATAAATGTGCTCTATTACACCTTGGAGTTAGTCCCCCACTCAAAGAAACGCTCTGTGGCCAAAGGGCTCCATGAGCACAGAAAAAAACAGGCGGAGAGAAGCACAAACTCAGACGACATTCGGGACCGGATCGCTCGTAAAATGGTAGCTGAAATTCAGCCCTACCATCTACAGGAATTAATTGACCAATTACAGCAGGAGGGATACGCCCCAGCGACAATTCATCTTGAGCGTGCTTTTTTGAGAGAGTTTTTTAATTACGCACGACGCACCTGGCGCTGGCCACAACCAGCCTCTAACCCCGCCAGTGACATCCGCCTACCAAAAGTCAATAACGCCCGCAGCCGAGTTCTCTCTGAGGAGGAGCAGGTACGTTTAGAGGAGGCGTTAGTTGAATGTAAAAATCCTCAAATTCTCACCTGCGTAGTGCTCCTCATCGAAACCACGATGCGGCAATCCGAGCTAGTGAATACGGCAACTTGGGGGAATCTGGATATTGATAACCGCATACTAACCCTGCCTACTGCGAAAGCAGGTGGACGACAAGTACCACTTACAAAAGAGGCCGCAGAATTATTGAGTAACCTCCCCAGAGGAAGTAACCATGAGTGTATTTTTAACTTCACTTTGGAGGCACTCAAAGCGGCATGGAAGCGCGCTGTAGCCCGTGCTGGCCTAGAAAATCTCAAAATTCATGACCTACGACATACCGGCGCAACTCGCCTCGCGATCCGGTTCAACGGTAATATATTTTTACTGCAGCTGGCGACCGGGCATAAAACGCTATCGCAATTGCAACGCTACGTTAACCTGACGGCTGCAGACGCAGTAAAGGCGTTTGACCGAACATCACCCAGTACGCCACAGTCTAATTCGCCATTACAACTAGAAACGACGAAATCGAACGTACTTTGCCTTGCCAGCGCCAGAGCAAGAAAAATTGGATGATCTCTAGGGTTGGATTCCGAAAATATACACTCTTTGACGAAAAAAATATCAGTCCGTCAGTTGCATTATTTAGTTCTGACAGGATTAAACGTCCTCAAGATTCTGATCACTGACAAATATGGCGGCATCGACGGCAGCCGCTCTGTATATCAATACCTCAAGTGCAGATGGTATATTTTATTGAGTACGCCGCCGCCAATTTCGTAGAAAAATCATTGCGTCCTAAGGTGGTTGGCCGGTACCTATACTTAATTTAACCCTTTAAATTAAGACCCTATGACCAATTACAGCACTGTCATCTCCCCCCACAAAAACCGGCCCGCGCTAGACGCAAGATCTGGCAAGCCCCTATACGCGGGGACAATATCCGCCGGCGAATTAGCATTCGCTAGATTGGCAAAATCCATTATCGACCACCGGGGCTATCTAGATGAAAGTGGGATTGCTGCGTTAATAAAATTGCTCAGAGAGTAAATGAGGAGACTCTCGCTCTATAAAGATTCCGCAAAAAATCGAGAGAAATTAGGTAGCTAAAAATCTTAAGGCCACTAATTTTTACTCCGCCATGCGTCTCATCACAGGACAAATTCGTGATTTTAGAAGGGTAAAAAAAACAGCTGCGATGGCGCAAAAATTTAAAAATACGTTCCTATACATTTTAGAAGCCTACTGCGTATTTTAAGTGTTTTGTTTGTTGGCGCGCACTCAATATTGACCGATAAACGCAGTTATACGCACTGAATATTGACCAGGTAAATTAACCTATCCTTGCAGTTTTGACTGCGAGGGAATTCAAGGTGATTACCATGGGAATGTACTCTAAGGTCAGGCGGCTATTCTACCGAGAACGGCTATCCATTAGCGAAATTCAGCGACGAACCAGCCTGTCGCGCAATACCATCAAGAAGTGGCTTAAAGAAGCCGAAGGGAC
>NZ_JBEONP010000042.1:0-45728 GCF_040544435.1 Undibacterium sp. GrIS 1.2 | reverse complement strand
CACGCCATGATTGCCACTCTTTAAATTTATCCTGTTGCTATTGTCTCATTTGAGGTAAACACTCTGCTTGGCTTTTTATCGTGCAAAGATCTCTATTAAAATAAAAAAATGTATTTACCTCACTTTATGTAAATTAAGTTTTTATAAAAGTAAATGAACTAATTTTAAAAAATCCAGGCTACTTAGATTTTTTAATCCGTTTTTTCAGATTTTGGTTCAGTTGAGACAACAATCTGGCCGTAATTGCGTAGAAAAAAGAAGGGAATCTTGCGAAATAGCAAGATAAGGGAGACTGTTTTTTCCAACCAGAGATCCAGATTTGCAATCAGAGCGGAATATGTACACATCGTTAATGGCAAGTAATAATTAATACTCCTGACTAGTATATTTAATCCTCCATATAAAACTTGGACAATCAGCTATTTTTATAAAAATTAAAGGGGAGTATATGAAATACTCAACAGAAAACTGGCATAAATGAAGAGAAATAGTTCTTCATTTACGCCAGCAGTTTTTTCTATACGGATTGATTAGCTTGAATTAGATCGTGCCAACAACAAGTCTGAAAATATTTAAGCTACATCCAAACGCAGAGGCAAGCTACGAAGGCGCTTGCCTGTCAGTACAAATAAGGCATTAGCGACTGCCGGGGCAATCGGTGGTGTTCCTGGCTCGCCAATACCTTCTGGCGGATTGGCACTTTTGATAATAATTACGTGGATGTCTGGAGTTTCATTCATCCGTAAAACGGGGTAATCGTGGAAATTGGTTTGCTCCACCTGTCCGTTTTTAATCGTGATATCTCCGTACAAAGCTGCGGACAAACCAAAAATAATTGCCGACTCCATCTGCTGCGTAATGATATTTGGGTTAACAGCGATCCCGCAATCCACGGCGCAAGTGACTTTGTGTACGCGAAGCTGATTGTTCTCAATCGACACTTCGGCGACTTGTGCAACGATAGAACCAAATGATTGATGCAATGCCACGCCATGCGCCCGTCCCTCTGGAGCAGCACCAGCCTTACTCACTGCCGCCTCCAGTACGGCTAAATGTCTGGGATGCTGCGTCAACAATTCACGTCGGAAATCTATTGGAGTTTTATTGGCAGCGTGCGCCAACTCATCGATAAAACTCTCTTTAAAGAACGCATTGTGAGAATGTCCTACCGAGCGCCAATAGCCTAATGGTACTGGCGTCGGCACAATCACATGAGCGATCTTTTGGTGCGGAAATTCATACGGCATATCGAACTCACCTTCTGCCGTTGTTTTATCAGGACCACCTGCAGGCAAGCCAAATGTGCGTTGCATCACTTGATGTGTGACAGAACCAGAAGCAGATTTATTGTCATAGGCGGCAATTTTTCCACTTCCATCAACGACCGCTGCAAAGCGTGCAATTGCGGCCGGACGATACATATCGTGGGTAGTATCTTCCTCGCGGCTCCAGATCAATTGAACTGGCGCACCTTTCGTTTCTAAGGCGATTTTTACGGCTTGGATCACCATATCAACTTCTAGCCGGCGTCCAAAACCGCCACCCAAATAGGTCATATGCAGATGCACATTATCGGAAGAGATATTGGCGATCTTAGCTGCAACGCCAACGGCAATACTTGGAACCTGAGTCGATGCCCAGATTGTTAATTTTCCATCCTTAAACTGGGCGGTGCAATTCATCGGCTCCATCGTGGCATGCGCTAAAAACGGTGCACGATACTCTGCCTTAATCAACTGATCTTTGGCTGTCGCAGCAGCAAACCCAGACGCGGGATCACCAACTTTATAATAAGTAAAACCAGATTCGGTATCCAGTTGATTACTAAGTTCTTTAAATATGCCAGCACTAGACAAACCTGCATGTGCACCGGGAAGCCACTCTACCGGCAATGCCAGCAAGGCTTTTTTTGCCGACCAGTAATTTTTAGCCACCACAGCAATGCCAGCGACAATATGCTCTTGACCAGGACTGGAGAAGTCCACAACATGCATCACTCCAGGCATAGATTTCACCGCATCGGCATTGAAGTTTTTAATACTGCCGCCAATGGTCGGACTCATCTTTAGCGCGGCATAAAGCAAACCCGGCGGTCTTACATCAAGACCGAATACCGCACTACCATTGACCTTGGACGCTGAATCGGTACGCGCTTGTGGCGTTCCAATTACCTTAAAGTCTTGTGGATTTTTTAAGCGTATTTCGCCAGGCTCAGTTTGAGATGCCTTCTGCGCTAAATCGCCATAAGTGAGGCTTTTGCCTGATGAATGGATTACTTTGCCATCAGAGGTGTGACATCGCTCTGGTGGCACGGCCCATTCTTTTGCTGCTGCAGCTACAAGCATCGCGCGTGCGGTGGCACCTGCTTCACGCAATGGACCCCAAGAATCTTTGACACTCGATGATCCGCCTGTTAATTGCAAACCCAACTCGCGCGCAAACTTACCTGTCATCCATACCGCTGTCCGCTTTAATACGCCGGTGTCATCGGGATGAAATGGCAAACCATCGGCCATGACGACAACGTTTCCATAAATTTTATCGATGGGAGCGTACATCGTTTTGATGCTAGGCATGCCGATATCTAATTCTTCCGCAATTAACATCTGCAAAGCGGTATGAATACCCTGCCCCATCTCACTCTTATGCAAGGCAACCGTAACCGTACCATCTTTAGCAATCTTGATCCAACCATTCAAGCTTACTTCGTCATTCATCACAGGCAAAGCGCTGCTACCGTTTTGACGTTGCCGTGTCGGCATCACACCCCAACCAACCACAAGCGCACCAGTGACGCCCAAGCCGCCCAAGACAAAACGACGACGCGACTTGTTTTTGGGTGCTGCTGCAGTTATTGCTTTGGATGTTGATCCCAGCTCAGGCTTTGTCATTGCTATGTCTCCATAATTTGATTATGTTTTTTTGGAACTTACGCAAAATTATCTAAGCTGCGTTGCAGTTCCTATGTTGAAGTACTAAGTGAAGTCCCAAGTGAAGTACTAAGAACTAAATTACAGCCCTCGTCGCCACTCCTTGCTGAGGCGGTTTTTCGTAAGTTTTATTGTTGATTAAAGTTAGCACAGATAAAACACAGCGTTTATTTATTCCGCCGCGGATACCCCTCAGACAATATGCGGCTCCATACAATTTCTTTTTGCTCTTGTGACATGAAAACCCACTCAGCAACCTCTGCCACTGTGCGACCACAACCGCGACATACATCGTCAAATGTAGTGGAACATACTGCAACGCAAGGGGTATCAGGTCGTTCTTTATTTTCAAACATAATTATTGCCATTCAAAGTCAAACTTAGTGATTTTAGTCCGTCTACATATACAAGCATCATCCAACTGGTCATTTACCAGCAAGGACACAACAGTCAGAGCGTAATGTAAAGACTCGGTACTCGTTATTTATGACGAATAATAACGCGCTTTCTAAAATTGTCTTGTGGCACCTCGTCAATTCACTTACGATGCCTTACAGTCCATAGAACACCATCAAAGCACGCTAAAAAATTATGACCAAAGACTTTTTTCAATCTTTTATTTTACTGATACTGGTCACTGATCCGTTCGGTAACGTCCCAATTTTTGTCAGCGCACTGTCACATGTTTCGCCAGAGCGTCGCTGGCGTGTCGTAGTCAGAGAATGTGCGATTGCCTTTGCCCTGTTATTACTATTTATGTTTTTTGGTAAGCATTTTTTAACAGCGATGCAACTCTCGGATGTATCACTGCGTATCGGTGGCGGCGTAATTTTATTCTTGATCGCATTACGTATGGTGTTTCCGCAAGAAGGCGGTATTTTTGGCGATGTGGAAGACGATCACGAACCCTTCATTGTGCCGTTGGCTATTCCTGCATTAGCAGGTCCCTCTGCTCTAGCAACCGTATTATTATTTTCGTCCGATAGCAAAATGGACGTCGCCGTACATCTAGCGGCACTCACCGCAGTAGCCATAGTCTGGCTCATTGTTTTACTCAGTGCAGAACAGATGCAACGGGTATTAGGCAAGCGTGTAATGACAGCGTTTGAACGTTTGATGGGATTGATATTGACAGCAATGTCAGTAGAGATGCTGCTAGCAGGAATACGCGATTATCTGAAAACTTTATCTTGACGCACAAGATTCAAAGTCAAGATTAAAGGCAGAGATGAGCGTGGAAATTAAACGTAAAATAAAATCCGACAACTCAAAATACAAACTCAGCAGATGAAGGTATCAGAGCTAAATTATGTGCAGAATAGCGCAATTGCAACTCTGCATTTTGCGCGAGACCTTGCTCTACATTTTGCGCAAATAACTTATTATTAAAAGTAAAGTAACCGAGCAAAAACAGCAGCAAAGCGATAGCGAACTGTTTGAAAAATCGTCGATTCATATTGTCATCCTTACCTACTCAATTAACTACCTACTTAGTTATCTAGTATCTAAAATAATTAGGCATCTATCGGGTATTGATGCCTAAATTGATACCAGCTAATCCGTACTACATTAAGTTGCGCGACGATCCAACATTGCCCTTGCAATCGTCCCGGCATCTACATATTCAAGCTCACCACCAACTGGCACTCCCCGGGCAAGACGGCTAGCTTTTAATCCACGTGATTTTAAAGTCTCGCCAATATAATGCGCAGTTGCCTCGCCCTCATTGGTGAAGTTGGTCGCTAACACGACCTCAACCACAATGCCATCTGTCGCACGGACGACTAGTTTTTCCAGATGAATATCTTTTGGCCCGACACCATCCAGCGGAGACAAACGCCCCATTAATACAAAGTACATGCCTTTGTATGTCATGGTCTGCTCAATCATCATTTGATCTGACGGCGTTTCTACTACGCAAAGTAAAGAGGCATCGCGCTCAGGATCAAGACAAGTCTCACAAACATCACTCTCGGTAAAGGTATTACAAAGCTGGCAGTGTTTAATTTTCTCTACAGCCTGCATCAATGCTCTGCCCAATTGCGACGCACCGTCCCTGTCGTGTTGCAGCAAGTGATATGCCATACGTTGTGCAGACTTAGGGCCGACTCCGGGCAAGCGACGCAAAGCTTCTGCAAGAAATTCAAGACTGGTATGGGGTTTCACTTAGGGGGAATAGACCGTTAATAAATAAAGAACAGATAAAAAGCATAGCGCGAAAAAGCGAAGAGACGAATTTTCTGCATGAGGACGAACAAAAATACGGAGGCAAGATACCAAAACTTAACATTGCAAAGGGCTTTATACCCTCTGCAAAAACGTACTTAGAACGGCAGTTTAAAGCCTGGTGGCAATGGCATGCCAGATGTCAACGCAGACATTTTTTCAGCCGATGTGGCTTCTGCCTTGCGTACTGCGTCGTTAAAAGCAGCTGCAACCAAGTCTTCCAACATATCTTTATCGTCGGCCAGCAAAGACGGGTCTATCGTGACGCGTTTTACGTCATTTTTGCATGTCATCACTACTTTGACTAAACCTGCACCAGATTGCCCTTCTACCTCAACTAGCGCCAATTGGTCTTGCGCTTTTTTCATGTTGTCTTGCATGGCTTGCGCTTGCTTCATCAAGCCTGCGATTTGGTTTTTCATCATAAAAATCTCCTAAAACTTTTTCAATGGTGTTGATAAATGCTTGATTAATTTGTAGCTATTGGCCGAATCATTTTGTAAGAAATCAAACAGGTTTAATACTGCCAGTCACGATAGACGCGCCGAATTCTCGCATTAAAGACTGAATGAAGGAATCACTTTGTATCGATTTTTCTGCAAGCTGCTGACGCTCTGCGCGCTCAGCAACTGCCTGGGCGTTAGCGGTTTGCTCGACGGCACCGATTTTAGTCTCGACCTTAATTGTCTTTGCAAAACGCTCTGACAAAGCGAGCTCTAATTTTTCAACGCTGCCAGATGATAATAATGTTTGCAAAGGTACGCGCAAACTAAATACGAATGTATTACCGTTGATCTGGCAATCAATTAACTCACTTTGCTGCACTAATTGCTGTGCCACGCCACGCATCGGCAAACTGCTTGCCAGATTAGGCCAATGTCCATCCCAATTTAATTCTGGTATTGGTTTAATTTCTATAACGCGCGCTGCTATTTGTGGCGACTCCCCAAATGCTGCAGAGTCAGTTGGCGCTTCGCTAGTATTTGTAGTTTGCGCCGAAATTGATATGGTCGGCTGAGGAAGGTTAACGGGAGGTGCTGGGTTTTCTGACTTCACTTGCACGGCAACAATCGCAGCCTGATCAAACTGATCATCAAAAGCAGCGGACTGAAAATGTGACGGCAACTCATTAGAAGAGCTCGCTTCCATCATATCTTCGTCCCAAGGCGGCATGTCATCCATCCCGGCTGGCGCCGCTATTTTTGTCTGGCTTACGGGTGATGGGTGTCGCTCTTTTGTCGGAGAAACAACTTGCGTAGCGTTGGCAAATGACGCAACTGGGGCAGTTGGCCTAGCTGGTGCTGAACTTAAGACTAGCACCGTAACAGGTGCCGCTATCGGACGTGTTGCAGATATTTCAGCAACTGCTGCACGACTGGCAACTGAAGGCTTACGTAAACCAGCAGCAGCCAACGCAGCATCACGAGGCGATAAAACAGGGACTGCCACGGTTGCTGGTAGAACTACCGGCGCTACGATTGGAAGCGCTTCTCGTATTACTTCTGGAAGTATTTCCCCCACCTGCTGAGCAGTCGAAACAAGTTCAGTAACACGAGCTACCTGATTATCTTGAGCAGAAGATTCAACAACCGGCACGGCCATAACTGGCACAACGTGCGGTATCGCTACAGACATTGTTGGCGAGACTATTGCAGCGGAGCTTAAAGGCGGACTGGATGCTAGTTGCCCACTAATTAAACTAGCTGAATTTACTGATCTGACTGAATTTACTGGGCTTGCTACACTCGGCATAATTGGACGTTGAGGAACGCGGCCAGACGGCGCAGATCCACCTGGGCCACCAGCGGTGTTACCAGAAATTGCCGCACCACTATCAGACGGACGGAAGGCTAGTAAGCGTAGTAGCGTCATACTAAAACCAGCGTATTCATCCGGTGCTAACGGCAACTCATTACGACCATGTACCGCGATCTGGTAAAACAATTGAATCTCCTCTTTACCAAACAAGGCAGCGAGGCGAATAACATCGTCGCGCTCTGGCATGTCCTCAGGCACAGCATCCGGCACCATTTGTGCGATGGCGATCTGGTGCAGCAAACTACCTAAATCTTGCAAAGCTGATTTATAAGACAAGCTGCGTGCCGCCATTTCGTCAGCGACATCCAGCAAAGCTTTGCCCTCTTTCACAGCCAAGGCATCGAGTAAGCGGATCAGATACGACTGATCCAGTGCACCCAGCATACCTTGCACTGCCTCTAAGGTCACTTTGCCAGCTGCATACGCAATTGATTGATCTGTCAGCGATAAGGCATCGCGCATAGAACCATGTGCACCTTGTGCCAGCAAGCGAAGTGCCGGGACTTCAAATTCGATCTGCTCTTGGCCGAGAATATTTTCCAGGTGCGAAACAATATGACCAGGTGGCATCTGCTTCAAATTAAATTGCAGACAGCGCGACAATACCGTCACTGGGATTTTTTGTGGATCGGTGGTGGCGAGGATAAATTTGACATGCTCAGGCGGCTCTTCCAGCGTCTTTAACATGGAGTTAAACGCATGGTTAGTCAGCATGTGCACCTCATCGATCATATAGACCTTGAAGCGTGCATTCGATGGTGCGTAGACTGCCTGCTCCAGCAATGCTGCCATCTCATCCACGCCGCGATTAGAGGCCGCATCCATCTCGATATAATCAACAAAGCGTCCGGCATCAATCGCCACGCAGGCTTCGCACACACCACAAGGGTGCGAGGTGATGCCGCCGTTACCATCGGTACCGATGCAATTAAAGGATTTAGCCAGTATGCGTGAGAGCGTCGTTTTACCGACACCACGAGTCCCTGTGAATAAATACGCGTGATGCAGCCTTTGCTGCTCCAGCGCATGAGATAAGGCACGAACCACGTGCTCCTGCCCAACCAGCGTTTCAAAGCTTTTGGGACGATATTTTCTGGCGAGAACTTGATATGACATGACGGGATTTTACCTTATCCGACTCTGTTTTGACGTAGTGCAGACAAAGATCATTGATTAAAAATAATGGAGATAGCAAACGGTTAATTCTCTGCCGTCAAGAAGATGAAATATCTAAAAACACTGATTAGACTACTCAGGGCGATCCGGCAGCTTTTCAGATATGTCTTACAAACATTTGCTTAAGCCTAATAATTGTACTATAACGATAACATTTCAAAATAGATAACAAATGAAAGCCTGCCAGTCATGATGCATGACTGAGTTCACCGATGTTAGCTAGAAAAATACGTCAACGTTCTCACAAATTACGCAGAGGCGTTACCAAAAACTAAGGATGGTATGAGCAATCCAAACGCCCCTTTTTACCCGATCATCTATGTGCGTGGCTATGCAATGACGCCAGCGGAAATTGATGAAACTAGCGTCGACCCGTTTTGCGGCTTTAATCTTGGCTCCACCGTGTATCGCGCAGTGCCGGACAAAACGCGGCAACCGCGTAAATATATTTTTGAATCACCCGTGATCCGGCTCGCCTCCGACTTTGACTATCGCGATGTGTACGAAGATGGTTATGACATCCTCGATCCTGAGTGGGTCGCCGATCCAGACAATAAGCTAAGCAGCCGCTCCATCATCATCTATCGTTATTACGACGAAGCATCCCGCTTGCTGGGCATCGGAGAGACACCTGGCATCGAAGTATTCTCACAAAAATTAGCGGAACTCATTTTGCGTCTGCGAGATTTGGCCTGCGCCAATCCAGACAATCAAATCACGCCAGAAGATTTCCGCTGTTATTTAGTTGCTCACTCTATGGGTGGGCTGGTCTGTCGCGGCCTGTTACAAAACCCTGCAAATGACCCGAATAACGCCAAACAATATGTCGATAAATTCTTCACTTATGCTACACCCCATAACGGAATAGACATATTGGGAGCGAACATTCCCTCATGGCTAAGTGCATCGGACATGAATAATTTTAACCGTGAAAAAATGGCGGGCTATCTGGATTTGCAAGACACTTATGCCGCAACTGGCCGCGTCGATTGGTTGCCGGAAGATCGTTTTCCATCCGAAAAAGTATTTTGTATGGTCGGTAGTAACCGCACCGATTACGAAGTAGCGATGGGCCTATCCCGCACCTTTGCGGGTCATGGCAGCGATGGCTTAGTCCGTATTGATAATGCAATACTCCATGGCATCCATCAAGATGGCAGCGCCAGCACGCCATGTGCAAAAGGCTTTGCCTACCGTTCGCATTCCGGTTATTTTGGCATCGTTAATAGCGAAGAGTCGTATCAAAATTTAACCCGATTTTTATTTGGCGATGTGCGGGTAGATATCTGGGTCGATGTAGAAGAAGTCCGCTTACCTGATGAAGTACAAAAAGCGGTAGACGATGGCCGCACCGTCAACGCTTTATATCAATTTGAAATTCTGGCATCCCCTCGCGGCAAGCTCTGGTATCTGACGCGCCGTACCAGTGAAGAAGATTCTGTTGCCTGTATGAGCCAAGACGAATGGCATACCGATCCAGTCAAAAATGGTCCTCAATACTTGTCCACCGTTTTCCTAGCCAACCGCTCCCGCGTCAACAAACAACGCCGCTCCTTGGCGTATAGCGTAGCGCTGGGCGTGAGGGTGCCGGACTACGAAATCGACCGTAAATTATGGATTAATGAACATTACGAAGGTGGTTACTTATTCCGTAACGCCATCTTGTTAGAAATGGTGCCGCCAGCAAGCACGGACGAAGCTTGGACAATTCATTATGCATGGCAAAACCAAGGCACTGCCATCGCCGATCAAAAAATTGATACCGAGGGACTATGCGAAGGCAAGATCGAGGTCAGCATTCCATTTGACAGCGACACTACACCCGGCATGAGCGGCAACCTACGCTTTGTCGTCACAGCATGGAATGGCTGTGCATGAAGTATTACAACCGCAAACTAAGCCCATAAAAAAGCCACTCGGCTAGAGTGGCTTTTTTCATATTTCGATCAGCGCTAAAGAGTGCTAGAGCAAATAAAGCGCTACATTGCTTACAACGGACGCAAGTAAGCCAAAATCAATATACTCCCCTACTTTTTTCAAAAAAACAGCATATTGACCAAGGTTTACATGGACGATTTATATATACTAATAATGAGTATATTAAAACCATTAAAAAAAACAAATCTTTATTACTAGATTGTCAGCGCAAACCGCTCAGCTTTAGCAACGCAAGCTATCGAATTAACCTGAGCAATTAGCGCAGCTTATTTATAGATTCCGCAACCAATAAAAAAATCATCCACTTTTTCAACGTAGGTCGATTTATTTTCCAATGCCTTGGTGACTGGATTTGGCCACTGATAATCAACCCAGCCGCTACCTTTGCTCTTGATGATGGCAACCATTTCTTTGCCGACATAAACGTTACCGGCTTTGAGTTCCATTAAATTTTTACCGACCATTCTTGGGTTATTGCCATGCGCCAAATTGACCGCATTCATGTCATAAGCGATTAAATACAGATCCCGGTCATGGAACTCTTTGTTTGCCGGATTACTGAAATCGGCAAATGCTTTTTCTTTACCTTGCGCTTTAATTGCCGCAATGCCTTTTTTTACCATCGCAATGGCCTGGTCTGCTGTGCCGTGATCATCAGCAGCGAAAGCAACAGGTAATAAGCTAAAACTCAATATGCATGACATTAAAATTTTGCTAAGGTAGTTCATGGAAGTCCCCTCTATTTTTACAACGCAGATAAAAACAAAAAAGCCACCCAAATCAGAGTGGCTTGTAGATCTCGATGTTATTTATAAATACCGCAACCAACAAAATAATCGTCCACTTTCTCAACATAGGTCGATTTGTTTTCCAATACTTTAGTGACTGGATTTGGCCATTGATAATCTACCCAGCCACTTCCTTTTGTTTTGATCACAGCAATCATTTCTTTCACAACAAATTTATCGCCAGCCTTCAACTCGATTAGATTTTTACCCATCATTTTTGGGTTATTACCGTGCGATAAATTAATCCCGTTCAGGTCGTACACAATCAGATAAAGATCGCGATCGTGATAATCCGCATTGGCGGTATTGGCAAACTCTGCAAATGCTTTCTCTTTCCCCTGAGCCTTAATCGCCGCAATCCCTTTTTTTACCATCGCGATAGCCTGATCTTTGGTACCACGGTCATCGGCAGCAAACGCTGCGGGCAGAAAGCTAAGACTCAACACGCAGGACATTAGAAATTTACTAAAGACGCTCATTATTTATCTCCTCAATAGATCGATTGGGATGAATCAACAACTCTTGGAATGCAATTTTTAAAGCCTGTCGATATTTGATTTAAACACTGCACGCAAAGCTAAGCAGATTTTTTAAATCCGTTTTCAACATGCTGTTACCTAGAATAAATACAAACCTGTGCTAACGCAAGCAGATAAAGCGTGAATAATTTGAGGATGGATTTGTTCATTGACGCATTTGAAGATAACTCAAATACATCTAATGATGAGGCGATAAAACTTGAATGGAGAAGATCTTAGGAAGGAGGCGAGCCTGATCTGCGGCACTTACGGGAAATGACTGTGGCTGCTTCGTTCCCGACCTGACCAGATTGGCCACGCCGCAATGCGCAGGGGCCCGCCAGCGCATATTATAGCGTATGACCACTGGCTCGTGCTGGCATTTTTATCTGAAAAATTAATCCTGCCAAAACTAATCTATACCTGATCTAAGCCTACTCTATTCAGGTTTGGATTGGGCGTTAGTGCTGTATGGGTTCAGCATTAATCAATTCGTGACCCACTCACCCATCCTGAGTTTTAGCATGCTCTTCATCAAACACCTGCTTATTCCATCCCCATAAATTCTGTTTTCATCTTCACTCAGAGCTATTTCGTCGCTTTTTGATGGAATGCAATGACTAAGTCTTTTATTGTGCAAACTGCAAAAAATATAGCTCAGTGACGACATTAATAAAGGCATCAATAAAAACTTGATCGATGCAAAACATATTGTAATTTTGAAAATTACTGATCACAATCCAACAGCTTGCTTTTTTTGCACTGCACCGTATAAAACATCAGCACTTTAAAACACTTTTTAGGGAATGGTCATGGAACTACGCATACAGAATTTATCCAAGCAATATAGCAATGGTGTACAGGCACTTAATCATATTTCTTTGACGATTCCGGCTGGCATGTTTGGCTTACTCGGCCCCAACGGTGCGGGCAAATCTACTTTGATGCGTACATTGGCAACCTTGCAGGATGCTGATTCTGGTACTGCGCAGCTAGACACTATGGACATCAAGACACATAAAGATGACGTGCGTCGCGTACTCGGCTATTTGCCACAAGACTTTGGCTTGTATCCTAAAGTCAGCGCCTATGATTTATTGGATCACTTTGCGGTACTGAAAGGGCTTTCTAACGGTAAGCAACGCAAAGAAGTCGTAGAAGGTTTGCTACATCAAACTAATTTATTCGACGTAAAAAACAAACATGTCGGGGGGTTTTCCGGCGGTATGCGCCAACGTTTCGGGATTGCGCAAGCGCTACTTGGTAATCCAAAATTGATTATCGTCGATGAGCCAACGGCTGGCCTTGATCCAGAAGAACGCGTGCGTTTTCACAATCTGTTGTCTGACATTGGCAGTGACAAAATCGTCATTCTCTCTACCCATATCGTGGAAGACGTAGCAGATTTATGCAATCACATGGCTGTCATCAACAAAGGTGCTGTGATTTTGACGGGTCAGCCATTGGAATTGATTGATCAGATTCAAGGCAAAATTTGGAAACGTTTTATCGAGAAGAGTGAGCTGGCACACTTCCAACAACAATATCAGGTGATCTCTAGTCGCCTGACATCCGGCCGTACGCTTGTGCATGTGTATGCAGATAGCAATCCTGGCGACGGCTTTACCCAAGCGCAAGGCAATTTAGAGGACGTCTATTTCTCTGCGATGGCGAATCTCTTGCCGCAGCAGTTGCCACTGGGGCTGCAACAACATTCAGCACCTGCTGTGCAAGCCGCTTAAGGGAAAAATATGCTTCCTATTATCCTTCAACTCGCCTGTGGCGATTTCGCAGACAGTCACTTTCCTCGGTTATTTTGGTGTTGTGATTGTTGCTGCCATGATGGGCCGGGCGGTACAACAAGATACTGAACACAATATCTGGCATTTTTTCTATAGCTCACCAATCAGCAAATTTCAGTATTTGGGGGGACGCTATGTTGGTGCCCTGCTCACTCTGATTCTGATTTTTTCTAGTATCAGTCTGGGCGCATGGTTAGGTTGTTATTTACCGGGCCTGAGTAGAAACTTCCTTGGTCCGATGATTCCCGCGGCCTATGTTGCGCCATATCTGACTTCGTTAATCCCGAATCTGATGATCTTCGGCGCCTTGTTTTTTACGCTGGGTGCACTGTATCGTCGCATGTTGCCTGTGTATGTTTGTAGCGTAGTTTTACTCATCGGTTATCTGGTTGCTGGCACTTTAGCACGCGACGTTGATGACAGAACATTAGCCGCCCTGCTCGATCCGTTTGGCTCACGTGCAATCAGTCGCGTGACTGAATACTGGAGCATTACGGATAAGAACACCCGTATTGTGCCTATGCAAGGCCTGTTGTTATATAACCGCCTAATCTGGGGTGCCATCGGCTTATTAGCACTGGTGCTTTGTTATTGGCGTTTTGATTTTGCGGCAATCACCGCAGGAGGCAAACAAAAGAAAGAAGCGACTAAAAAAGCAGCCCCAGCAGTAGTTAACATTCCACTAGTAACGCCCAACTACAGCAGTTCAAATATCTTCTCTTTGTTTATCAGCCAATGCTGGCTTAACCTGCGCGAAACCGTTAAAAACGTTTATTTCATCGTCATTGCGTTAACCGGTGTGATGTTCATGTTTTCGCTCTCCAGCGCGCTGAGCAAAATGTATGGCACAACCACCTATCCTGTCGCCTATGCAGTACTGGATTTGCTCGGTGGCAGTTTTAGTCTATTCATGCTGATCATTACTACCTTCTACGCGGGCGAGCTGGTATGGCGCGAACGTGATGCCAGAATTGCGCAATTGCTGGATGCGTTACCAATACCGAATTGGGTACCATTGATGGCGAAGCTAGTTGCCTTAATCAGCCTGCAAGGCATCTTGTTATTCGTCTTAATGTTGTGCGGGATTGTGATTCAAACCTTTAAGGGATACACCCATTACGAGCTTGGTCAATATCTGCAACATCTGTTTCTAATGCAATGGCCCGGTTACGCCTTAATCGCCGTTCTGGCAATCTCTATCCAAGTGATATTGAATAACAAATACGTCGGTTATTTCGTCATGATCGCGTATTACATCGCCACGATCGCGGTACCTGCGCTGGGTCTTGAGCATCCTATGATCATGTACGCCGGTGGGCCGACACCACGTTATTCCGACATGAATGGCTACGGACATAACTTGCCGCAAGTGTTCTGGTATCAACTGTATTGGACTGGTGCCGCGCTGCTGCTATTGGGTTTGTCGATGTTGATGTCGGTACGCGGTACGGCTGGCGAATGGCGTCATCGCCTGGGTCAGGCGCGATTGAGTATGACGCCTGCGATCAGGTCTACCCTGATCGTCGGATGTCTAATGTTTGTTAGTGTCGGCGGCCTGTTGTTCTACTACACCAATATCGTCAATCATTACGAGAACAGTTTTGACCGGGAAGAAGACCGAGCTGAGTATGAAAAGCACTATAAACAATACGAAGCCATGCCGCAGCCCCGGATTACCGATATCAAAGTGGCAGTAGATATCTTCCCCGAGACACGCACTGCCCATGCCAAAGCCAGCTATCAACTCGTCAATAAAGGGACGACATCAATCAGCGAAATCTTTATTACACAAAATAAAGATATTCGAATGGATAAAGTCCATTTTGATCGTAACGCTGTATTAGCGATCCAAGACAAGACAGGTTTCTATAGCTATAAACTCACGCCCTCCTTAGAAGCTGGCGACAAACTCAATCTTGATTTTGAACTGGAGTTTGCTCCAAAAGGTGTGGCAGGCATGGGTAGCGAAAGCCAAATCCTGAACAACGGTAGCTTCTTTAACAGTAGCGCATTTCCACATATCGGGTACCAATCTGTAACAGAACTCAGTGATGATAAACAGCGCAAAAAACATGGCTTAACGGAAAAAGAAAGAATGCGCGAACGCGACGACCCCAAAGGTCTGGCGAATAGCTATATTTCTAACGATGCGGACTGGATACGCTTTGATGCAACGGTGTCTACCAGCGCAGATCAGATCGGCATTGCGCCTGGGCGACTCGATAACGAGTGGACGGAAAACGGCAGGCATTATTTCCACTACGCGCCGGACAAACCTATTCTGAATTTCTTCGCGTTCTTATCAGCACGTTATAACGTTAAGAAAGCACAATGGAATGATGTCGCGATTGAAATCGACTACCAAAAAGGTCATGAATACAATCTGGATCGCATGATCAAAGGTGTACAAGAGTCGCTGACGTATTACACCCAGAACTTCGGCCCTTATCAACATAAAATGGTTCGCATTGTCGAGTTCCCCCGTTTCGCCAGCTTCGCGCAAGCCTTCCCGAATACGATTCCATTTTCGGAAAGTATTGGTTTTATTGCCAAAGTAGATGACAAAGATCCCAAAGATCTGGACTATCCGTTTTATGTTACGGCACATGAAGTAGCACATCAGTGGTGGGCGCATCAGGTGGTATCGGGCAATACCAAAGGTGCGACGATACTGGTAGAAACCTTAGCGCAGTATTCTGCCCTGATGGTCATGGAAAAAACCTACGGTAAAGACAAAATGCGTAAGTTCCTCAAATACGAACTGGATCAGTATTTATTCGGTCGCGGACAAGAGCGTAAGAAGGAACTGCCAATTGCCTTTAACGAAAATCAAGGTTATATCCATTACTCAAAAGGTAGTCTGGTGATGTACTTGCTACAAAGCCAGATTGGTCAGGACAAAGTCAATGCTGCTTTACGCGATGTGCTGGCGCAATATGCCAACAAAGGCGCGCCCTACCCTAGTAGTAAAGTGCTAGTCGATGCACTGCGCAAGGTCACGCCAGAGGACAAACAAGCACTGATCACTGACCTGTTTGAGTCCATTATCCTATTTGAGAATCGCGCCTTGTCCGCCAGCGCCAAAGCAGTTGGCAACGGTCAGTATGAAGTGACGCTCAAGGCTAGTATGAACAAACTCAAAGCAGATGAGCTCGGCGCAGAAAAAGAAGTCCCGCTGCACGAATGGATAGATATCGGCGTCGACGACAAAGATGGCAAACCCTTGCTGCGTGAGCGTAAATTCATTGATCGTAAAGAGATGACATTTACGATGTTAGTCAAAGGTGAACCAGCTAAGGCCGGGATTGATCCAGACAATATGTATATCGACCGCAAACCCGAAGACAACTTGATTAAGGTGGAAATGGCGGCAAAGTAAGTAAGATAAATAAAGCAAAGAAATAACGCATCCAGATGTCCAGATAAGCGGATCGCAATACTCAGGGCGAACATGGCAAACATTTGCTGTGTTCGCTTTTTTATTTTAAGGTGATATTTTTATTTGATCTAAGTTAGCTGATTTAAAATAGATTGCTGATAGGCGGTTGGTAGGCGCTTGATAGTCGGGTAATAGGCGGCTAATAAGAAATTCACTGGCGACGTCAACCAGGAAGTTTTTAAGCAATAAAACACTAAGCCAAAGGGAAAGCGATCTTCAATGAATCCGCTTTAAAAATAATGCAAAACGATAACGCAATCAATCGGATATGGCAGGCGATTCTGACCGAGATCAGACAATTGCTGGTGTGGAATACGCCGAGCAGATCTTGGCATATTGCCTTCATCGTCTCGTTGTGCATGGGGATTCCCGTATTTGCCGGAGCCTATTTTGGAAAGCAAGATTACGGCATTCTGGTTGGCATGGGTACCCTGGTCATTTTGTATCTACCTAAAACATCTATTGCTCACCGCATGTTGACATTGGTGGCATGTTCATTCGGTTTTTCGGTCTGTTTTACCTTAGGTTTATGCGCCAGCTTTGATCCCTATGTATCAGTCGCTGTGATGACACTCACTGTTCTGTTGATCGACGTCATCTGCCGTTATTATTCTTTACCACCACCCGCCAGCTTCTTTTTTATTCTGATGATCGCAGTCGGAAGCACCATGCCGTTTAACCTTGCAGGTATACCGATGCGGGTAGGACTGATTTCGATCGGCGGCATGCTGGCTTGCTTAATCGCCTTTATTTATTCTTTAGCGATCGCCAACAAACCGATCAAACTCACACCAGTGCCGCCGGTAGACCGCGACATCTTTGCGATCGTGCTGGAATCTTTAGTCATTGCCAGCTTTGTCGGCGGATCGTTTTTACTCTCACGGCTGCTGCATTTAAATAATCCCTATTGGGTACCGGTATCCTGTGCAGCGATTATGCAAGGTGCTACCTTCCGCTTGATCTGGCATAAAAAAGTCCATCGTATTATCGGTACCGCATTGGGTATGGGGCTGACCTCAATAATTTTCTCATTGCCATTAAACGTCTGGACTTATGCCCTAGCCATCACGGTATTACAATTTATCGTTGAAATCCTCATCGTCAGGAATTACGGCGTCGCTGTTATTTTTATTACGCCACTGACCATGTTATTTGCAGAAGGGGCGTCTGTCAGAATCCCTCCCGATTCGCTGGTACTGACACGCTTATTCGATATTATTTTAGGTAGTCTGATCGGCGTTGCCGGCGGATGGGTCTTGCATCATCCTAAAATTTTGACGCATGTTGCTGGTAAAGTGAAATCAACAACACAGACGACAACACGAGCCAAAACTGACAAAGACCCAGAATAAAGAAGCGCGCATAAGAATAATCTAAGGAGACCAGCATGAATCAAAAATACAGTAGCTTCGCCGAATTTTATCCCTTCTATTTAAGTGAGCATCGCAATCGCCGCTGCCGCCAACTTCACTTTATCGGATCAACCCTGGTGTTGCTCTGTCTGGCAATGTTTATTGGCACCGGTGCCGGCGCATGGCTAATCGCCGCACCGCTAAGCGGTTACGGCTTTGCATGGGTTGGTCATTTTGGTTTTGAGAAAAACAGACCTGCCTCATTCAAACAACCGCTGTATTCCTTGATGGGCGATTGGATGATGTATTGGCAGTTATGGACTGGGAAGATTGGGTTTCAGACAGGTTGACTAATCGATCAAGGAAAATTTTAGTCGTCTGAAGCGCGCCGAAGTAAATACTCAATAAATTCAAAACGACTAATTTAAGACTGCTATGAGATCACATTGTCTTTCTAAGTTCAAATACGCATCCTGGTCGAGACTTAGTAAAACCTAAAGACTCATAAAAGATATGAGCCTCAACTCTATGAACTCCTGATCCAAGCCGCACCCGTGAGAAGCCGTTAGCGTATATCCAATCTGACGCGTAACGCACCATATGCCCACCAATTCCTTGCCTGTGAAATTCGTTCCTTACAACGAGTGTCAATATTTCGCCATAGCCATCACTATCAATGCGCCTGACGCCCGTAGCATGGCAAAATCCGACTACCTGACTATTCAATTCTGCGACAAAAACGCATTCACACGAACGAGCAAAAACGTCTTCAAATCTTCGTAATATAGTTTGCTCTGACGCCTCATAGTCCAACTCTGGCATCAGTAAAGAGATAGATGCCGCGTCACGCTCTTCCATCGACCGAATAATTAAATCATCCAAATACATCTAACCACTCTCTTGGGTTAATGTTTGCCAAACGGGATTTAGGCAACTAAGCTTGTCATCGCGGAACCAGAAAAGGCTACCATCAAAACTCATGCGACATACTGATATGCGGAATCCCCGCCTCTTCAAACACATCACCATCACGGCTGTAGCCATTACGGGCATAAAACGGTTCTGCTGAGGTTTGTGCATTGAGCTTGACTGCTTTGTCGCCACGGTTGCGTGCTTGCTGCATCAGGCTTTGTAAGATGGCAGCACCGACACCTAGTCCCCTCGCAGCGCTTCTGACTGCCATGCGTCCGATGTGGCCGTCGGGTAGCAAGCGTCCTGTACCTACCGCTGCACCTTGTGCGTCGTAGGCGACGGCATGCAAGCATTGCGCATCCATCTCGTCCCACTCCAATTCGACAGGAATATTCTGCTCAATGACGAAGACATCATAGCGAATTGCCTGTGCTTCTTTTTGTAGTTCTGCCCAAGAACCTAAGGTGACGCGCACTGCGTCAGTGTTTGCTGTTGTAGTCATAATATTGTTTCGGTATAGATTCTAGTGGCCTTGATTGTTCAACTAAAGATGGACTCTCACCACCATGATCAGCGGATCAAAAAATTCAAACTTTACCCTGATTAGCCTCAGGTTTACAAGTTTCTAATTCAGAAATGATCGCACGCCATTGCTCAGGTACGGCAACCCCTTTGCGCACAGCGGTGTCAGCATAGACATAGAATAATTCGCCAGAAATCAGATGCTGATCACCGATATAAATCTCCAGCACAAAACGCAGGGATGAATTGCCGATTGCCGCGCAGCGTACGCCAATCTCCAGCACATCATCAAATCTGGCGGGCGCCATATACTCGACCGTGGCTTTACGGGCAAATAGTTCTTTGCCCTGTTCCGCTTGCAAGGTGACATTGGGCAAGTTGGTTGCGCGCCAGTATTCAGTAAAAGCGACATCAAAATACGTCAGGTAGTGGCCGTTGAAGACGATGCCTTGCATATCGACTTCTGACCAGCGTACCCGTAACGAATGAAAAAAAGCAAAATCAGTACGTGCCATTTTATTGCTCTAAAAATCCACGGATCAATTGATTAATACGCGCAGGCTGTTCATGGATGACCCAATGACTACCTTCTGGGATGCGCACGACTTCTAAATCGTCGATAAAGTTCTCTAGCCCATCGAGCAGAGTCTTTGGTAAGGCCTTATCGGTCTCGCCCCAGATCACGCGGGTCGGCACTTTGATTTTGAAGTCGTCAGGATTGAGTTGCAGTTGTAATGGTCCTTTATTGCTGTCTGTCGGTGGGTGCAAAGGCGAGGCGCGGTAATAATTGACGCCGCCAGTCAAGCCACGTGACCAGCACTCGTGATATTTGGCGCGAGTCTCTGCATCAAACCAGCCCGTATTGGCTTGTCCCATTCCGTTAAAGAATCCTTCGATCAGCGCGAAATCATCTTTAGCTAGCGCTTTCTCTGAACCTTCTGCCCGCAACCAGTTCATGTATTCGCTAGCCGATTTTTGGGAGGGATCAGTGCTTAGCGCCTGCATAAACAAATACGGATGCGGTGAGTTAATGATGATCAGCTTATGCAACAACTGAGGGAAGGCAATCGCCAGATTCCAGCAGATCGCACCGCCCCAATCATGCGCGATGATGACAACTTTTTCGTAGCCCAGATGCGCAACCAATAAGCGCAAATCGTCGACAATATGACGCGCCTTGTACGCAGACAAATCAGCAGGCATATCCGACAAATTAAAACCTCGCAGGTCCGGTGCGACGGCAAAATAGTCCTGACCAAACTCGCCTAACTGCGCCGACCACTCGTACCAAAACTCAGGGAATCCGTGCACAAAAAGCAGCAAAGGCTTGCCCGCCTGGCCGGCGCTGGCGTAATGCAAACGAGTACCGTTGGACAGCGATGCGAATTGATTTGATTGTATGACTGCACTCATAATTTCACCACCATAAAATTGATTGGAGATTTGGGCAAGAAAGCAAAATATTTCATATACTCCCCATAAATTTAATGAAAATTGGCTTATTATCCATATAATCTATGGACAATCTAATATTACTGACTAGGAGTATATTGAATGTCTATTGCGTTTATCAGGTGTTTACTTTGCCTTATTCTGCACTTCTAATATCTCATCCGTCTGGCAATGAGCTTGATTGCAAAGCCAGACTTCAGGTCAACTATCGGGAACTTCTATCAGGCTGATTTCAACTTAGCGCGCAGCATATCGCGGATGTGTGGTGCTGCTTTGTATGGGTCGCCTGGATTACGTTGCATAATGATATCTTCCATACGCTCTTGCACATTGCCCAGCGCGGCCGGATGTGAGTAGATGTAGAACTGGCCGTCGCTAATCGCTTTGAAGGTTTTTTCCGCAACTTCTGCCGCAGTGACTTTACCTGAAGAGACTGCTTTATCCGACATCGCTTGCGAGGCTTTTTGGCTGGCTGTCGGCGCTGACGCTTGTACGTCGTCGGGACGATTACGTTGCGACTGGCTGATACCGGTTGGAACAAAATAAGGACATAAGACCGATGCGCCTATCGGTGCTTCGACCAGGCTTAAATCCTGGAACAAGGTTTCGGATAAAGATACGACAGCATGCTTGGAAACGTTGTACACACCCATGGTCGGTGCGTTGAGCAAACCTGCCATAGAGGCGGTGTTGACGATATGACCTTCATAATCTGGGTCGGTCTTTGCGCATTCCAGCATCAGCGGTGTGAAGATACGCACGCCATGGATCACGCCCCATAAATTGACGCCCAATACCCATTCCCAGTCGGCTTGGGTGTTTTCCCAGATCAGCCCACCAGAACCGACACCGGCATTATTGAAGACTAAATGCACAGCGCCAAATTGTGCCATCGTGGCGTCGGCCAAAGCCTGCACTTCTGCCGCATGCCGCACATCACAGTGCATAGTCAATACTTGTGCACCGATTGCCTCCAGCTCTGCTTTGACTTTATCCAATGCATCTTGCTGCACATCGGCCAATACCAGCTTCATACCGAGCTTGGCACCGATCAGCGCAAATTCACGACCAAATCCGCTACCACCACCAGTGATAACGGCTACTTTATTTTGAAAATTTTTCATGGGTGTCTCCAGCTATTTTTATGGGAAAAACGATTAATGCAAAAGGATCAATTAAGACTTAGTTTGCTCAAAGCTCAAGCCGGTGTTACGCGTTTCATTTGGAAACCTACACGTGGAAAATGCACAGTCACGTTACCAGCACGATCATCGTGACGTCGTACCGCTAACTGATTGGCGCTGCATATCACCAACTCACCCTGCACCGGGTCCAGTGCGTAATCGTTAGGCATGATGGTGACTTGCTCACCCAACGCAATGCCGTGAGTATCAACAAAACTGGACGTGACAGCAGCAGGCGTAGATGTACTGGCGAGTTCAATCGCCTCAGCACTACGCATTTTTTCAAACTGCCCATGACCAAAGGCAGCGATCTTATCCATCCATGTAAGCAGAAGCGGATGCGCATCCAGAATCCCTGCCACTGCGGGAACACGCCGGATAAACCACAAAGCGTGATACACAGAAAAATCAGCGATGCTCGCCTGATCACCGAGTAAATACGCTTGACCACCCGCCAACATAGCATCCAAGCGACGCAGATACTCTTGCAATTGTCCGGTCGCCTCTGGCAGAGACATACGCGGTGCATTGGCCCGCATCGCTGCACGGTCAGCACCAAACGCCTTCATCTGTTCTGGCGTGATATCGCCCAGAATGCCACTCATCGCAGCGGGCTGAAACGTGTAGGCAATCGCAGTCCAGAACAAGGTGGTATCTGCCCAATGTGCCAGTGTTTTAGACAAGCCAGCAATCGGTTCTGGATAGAGTGACGGCGTTGGTGCGAGAGTTTCCAGCACGTCAGCAATCAAGGCGGTATCACAATAAATATCTGCGCCGATTTGCATGATCGGCGTACGGCGATAACCGCCAGTCAACGCGACCACATCTGGTTTTGGCATGATGGACGGAATCATCACAGACTTCCAACTCAGATTTTTAAACCCGAAGATCAGACGTATTTTTTCTGAAAACGGTGAAACTGGATAGTGATGGAAAATAATATCGGACATGAACACCTCTTTTTGCGGCTATTGGAATTGACTTTTCAAATCACAACGCACAACAGTAACTCTACTAATCTGCTGTGTTTTCTGCCTCTCTGCTTATGTGAGAGGCAGAAAAATTGATTAAATCCGTTAGGCCAGTTACACCAACTTCACCAACTGCTTACCAAAGTTTTTACCCTTCAGCAAACCAATAAATGCCTCTGGTGCGGCAGCCAAATCTGGTGCAATCGATTCACGGAATTTGAGTTTGCCGGTAGCAACCAGAGTGCCCAGTTCTTTCAAGCCTTGTGGCCACATTTCGATATGTTCCGATACGATGAAGCCTCGTAAAGTCACACGCATGGTCAAGAATACACGCGCGTTACGGATAGAAATTGCTTCACCGTTGTACCCGGCAATCATGCCACACAGGGCAACACGACCAAATTGATTCATGCGTGCCAGACTAGCGTCGAATACTTCACCGCCAACGTTTTCGAACACGCCGTCAATACCATCTGGCGTCGCTGCTGCGAGGTCGGCCTCTAAGTTACCGGCTTTGTAATCGACGCAGGCGTCAAAGCCTAATTCGTTCACAACATAAGCGCACTTCTCTGCACCACCGGCGATACCAACAACTCGACAGCCCATTTGTTTGGCTAACTGGCCGACCACACTACCGACTGCACCACTGGCTGCGGAGACTACGACCGTCTCACCTTTTTTAGGATGAATGATTTGTGTTAGACCGTACCAGGCGGTCATCCCTGGCATACCGACAGAGCCGAGATACGCCGACAACGGAATATGCGTCGTATCGACTTTGCGCAACATGATGCCGTCGGATACGCCCATCTCTGCCCAGCCCAACATGCCAACGACTTTATCGCCGACAGCAAACTGAGGATTTTTACTCGCGACGATCTCGCCCACGGTGCCACCGATCATGGTCTCGCCAATGGCTTGTGGAACCGCGTAGCTTTTCGACTCTTCCATACGGCCACGCATATACGGATCGAGTGACATAAAGTGATTGCGGATTAAGACTTCTCCGTCTTTGATCTCTGGAACAGGGACTGTCTCCAGACGAAAGTTATCTGACTGAACTTCCCCTTTTGGGCGGGATGCAAGGACAATACGTTGGTAAGTTGTTGTGCTCATGTTGATCTCATTTCATTAATTGGTTAGCGACTGCCTGAAAAGCGCGATAAGTGATAGGGTCACTTGCGCCATTGGCAGCGATGGGGTGAGAAGAAAATTTAACGATGACCATTTCGGCCACTGGATCAATGTAAATACGTTGACCATGGATACCGCGTGCTTCAAAAGTTTTGTGGCTGTTATGTCCTATCCACCACATATTGCGATACGAATAACCGGGGATAGTGGCGTAACCGGCTTTAGCAAATTTGGCCTGATCACCACCTTTGCGAATATCATCGATGGCAGCTTTAGGAATAATTTGCTGTCCGTTAAACTTGCCGTCCAAACGCATCATCTCGCCAAACCGAGCCATATCACGTAAGCCAAGATTGAGACCACCACCGCCCTGCTCGGTACCGATGCTATCAACCGCAAAATAGGCGTCATTTTCGACCCCTAATTTTTGCCAGATACGTTCAGACAATAAATCCGCCAGCGATTTGCCACTGGCACGCTTGATGATCCAGGCCAGCACTTCTGCATTTACTGTTTTATAGGCGAATGCATCGTCGTGTTGACCTTCTTTTTTCAGCTTAACCAGAAAATCGTAAAAGGTTCTAGGACCATCATACGTTGGTGCTGTCGGCAACAAACCACCGGCTCTGGCGTAATCCCAAATCTCGGCTTTAGGATCAGCATAATTCTCAGAATATTGCACACCAATCGTCATATCCATGACTTGACGCACTGTAGCATCGCCATAAGCGGACTCTTTTAATTCAGGCAGATATTTGGTCACCAGCGCAGTAGAATCCAGGCTACCTTCAACCGCCATTGCTGCCGCCAAAGTACCGACAAAAGACTTAGTCACGGACATAGCGATATGCGGCAACTGCGGTTTGCTGATACCAAAGTATTTCTCATACACGATACGACCTTTGTGCATAACCAAAACGCTGTCGGTATAGGTATTGTTGAGCATATCGGCCCAGGTCGCATTGGCGCCCTTGTCATCAACAAAAGAGACTTTATCCAGATCCGCCAATGCTTGCGGCAAGGGGGACGCAGCCAGCGTGCCATGCCAGACGTTTGCTGTTGGACCTAACTCACGCCCATGCGAAAACGACCATCGGGTGCGAGGAAACTGGTAGTTACTACCGTTACTAAATTTAACGACTTTGTCTGGCGCGGGTGGAAAACCTTGCATCCAGCCCAGCGTTTTTGGATCGGTGCTCGCTGGATCAGGTAAAGCCGTTTGTGCGATTGCGGTGTTGATTGCTGTAGTCATGAGTCCGCCGATAAGTAACTTCGTCGCGAGTGTAAAACCCGATGCGATTGATGATTTCTGACGCGTTCTTTGTATTCTTTTTGTTGTGGGCATGCTGTCTCCTGTTTCCATTCTGTGTTTTTACTGTTGGATTTATTAGGACCTGCTGACACTTTATTTGCTTATACCTTTGGTCTGACTTTGGTTGAACTTTGGTAAAGTTAATCGAGAAAATATAAGATCAATATAAAGGGGAAATTCACATACTCCCCCCGATTTTATTAAAATATAGCTTATTGTCCAATGATTCTATGGACAACTAAAAATACCCCATCTCAGTATATTTATAATTCACCGATTTAAACATCAGCATCCGAATAACTATTGCGCGTCAAATCAGCGATTAGCTCGCCCTCTCCCGCTGGCGGGAGAGGGGTTTTACCAATGCAGATTGACTCGCTAACCAGATATTTTGAAAAACTAAATCACTCACTCATTCACTCATTCACTCAATCGCTGCCATAGAGCTTCTTCATATTCTCACCCGATTTCAAGCGGCGTAAATATTTAAACGTGCCCATCGCCTTCGCCACCAGTTTGTCACCGTTCCAGATTTCGCCTTCGCAGAAGCACATGGTCGTTGACCGATGGAAAGCATGACCACGTGCTTCGATATGGCCGCCAGTAATCCCGCCGGGTTGCAGAAAAGTCGTTTTCATTTCTACCGTGACTACACCTTTTAAATCTTCGCACAAGGATCGTCCGGCCATTGCCATCACCACATCCAGCATGGTCATCAGCACACCGCCGTGGACGATTTGCCAGCTGTTCATATGGCGTTCGGTTAAATCTAAAGTGAGTTTGGCGTTACCGCCGTCCATCTCTAAAAATTCAACTCCGAGATCATGCAGAAATGGATTGAGTGCAGAAGTAGGCTGCGGGATCGGAACACCATTGCTGGCAGATTCATCCTGAACCTGTGTCCCGGCATGTGAATGATCTTCTGCAATTTTTTTCGACTCAGTAGTAGACAAGCTCATGCTGATCTCCGGTTATATTGTCGGGACTTAGCACAGTCACAGTGCAGCCCTCTGAGCATTTCTAAAAATGAATTATCGGAATGCAGAATACAAAACACAGCAATAAATGGAGTCACTGTGTTTGGATTGTGAACTGCATTCAATAGTCGCTTTTCAGATTCAGTTTTCAGACTCAGTTTTCAAATTGCGCGCATTAAACCGCGGAGACTCCACCATCGACTGCCAAGGTTTGACCAGTGATATGTTTACCTGCATCGGAGGCAAACAATAAGGCAACGCCTTTCAGATCTTCGTCATCACCGATGCGTTGCAGCGGAGCGTCTTTGGAGAGTTTTTCCTCGCCTAGATTTTCCAGAATTCCTTTCGTCATTTTGGACGGGAAAAATCCCGGTGCGACGGCATTCACAGTAATGCCATGTACGCCCCATTCACCGGCCAGAGTGCGAGTGAAATTGATGACTGCCGCTTTGGACGTATTGTAGGCAATCGTCTGCATGGTGCCGGGTCCGTTGCCCGCCAAACCAGCAATCGAGGCGACATTGATAATGCGACCGTATTTGCGAGGAATCATCGAGCGCTTGCCGACTTCTTGCGACAACAGAAAAATGCTACGGATGTTGAGGTTCATCACCTTGTCCCATGCCTCAACCGGATAATCTTCGGCCGGGGCACCCCAGGTTGCACCAGCATTATTGATGAGGATATCGATATGGCCGAGTCGCGCCAATGCTTCATCGACCAGCGGCTTTACCGTACCGTCTTTACCCAAATCAGCGGCAATCGCGCTAGCGTCAATGCCTTTGCTTTTCAGATGCGCGACCGCCTCGTCCAGATCCGATTGTTTGCGTGAAGACAGCACCAACTTGGCGCCCTGCTCACCCAGTGCCTCGGCCATTTGCAAACCTAAACCACGAGAGCCGCCAGTGATTAAAGCAGTTTTACCTTTGAGGTCGAATAATTGTTGTGATGTACGTACTGTTTTCATTTTTGTCTCCGATTATTTTTAATCTGTTTTTGAGCTAATTTTTTTAAAACCAGGCGTCTTGCATATCTAAAGTCGTCGTATCCAGACTCGCCAGTAAATCTAATTGCTGATGGACTTTTGGCAGTTCCCACTGATAAAAGTATTTACAGGCTTGCAGTTTTCCTGCGTAGAAATTGGCGTCGTGATGGGTTTCTTTTCCAACCGACAACAGTGCTTGCTCCAGCCAAATCCAGGAGACAACGGTGTGGCCAAATACCTCTAAATAAAGGGACGCATTTGCCAGTGTTTTATTCAAATCACCGGCAGCATATAACTGCTGTGTGACCATCGCAATGCGACGTAAAGCCAGCGACAAGGCTTGGGCATAGTCAGATAATTCCGGGTGGCTGGCAGCGCGTGTAATCGTCGCCTGCATCTCTACACCTAGCGCTTGCAATGCAGCGCCGTCTTGCATAACAACTTTACGCCCCAACAAATCCAGACCTTGTATGCCGTGCGTTCCCTCATGGATAGGATTTAAGCGGTTGTCGCGATAGAACTGCTCCACGTTGTATTCACGCGTATAACCATATCCGCCGTGGATTTGAATCGCCAGATTGTTCGCTTCCAGACACCATTGTGAAGGCCAGGACTTAGCGATTGGCGTCAAAATATCCAGCAACAATAAAGCATTGGCACGGGCGGCAGGATTTGTCGCGCTGCGTTCTTCATCTACTAAACGAGCGCAATATAAATTCAGTGCCAGCCCACCTTCGACATACGCTTTTTGCGCCAGCAACATCCGTTTGACATCGGTATGTTGAATGATAGGCAGTTGCGCCGTAGCAGGATCTTTGGCTTGCGGATTACGCCCTTGCGGACGGTTTCGCGCATAATCCAGTGAATGCAGATAACCGGTATAACCCAGCATGACGGCACCTAGACCAACACCAATGCGCGCCTCATTCATCATGTGGAACATATTAGCGAGACCTTTGTGCACGGTACCGACCAGATAGCCGATTGCGCCTGCTTTGCCTTCCGGCTTAAACTTACCTTCGCCAAAATTGAGCAGGCAATTGGTGGTGCCGCGATAGCCCATTTTATGGTTTAAGCCAGCCAGCACAACGTCATTGCGCTCACCTAATGAACCGTCTGCATTGACGAGTTTTTTAGGGACGATAAAAAGAGAAATCCCTTTAACACCTGGAATCAGTTTGCCGTTCTCGTCCGGCACTTTGGCGAGTACCAAATGGATAATATTTTCTGATAATTCATGCTCGCCAGCAGATATCCACATCTTATTACCAGTCAGGCGATAACTACCATCGGCCTGAGGTTCTGCGCGAGTGACAATATCGGACAAACTGGACCCTGCCTGCGGCTCTGACAAACACATCGTGCCAAAGAAGCGGCCTTCCAACATCGGCTTGGCGAAAAGTTCAATTTGCTCTGGCGTACCGCATTTCATCAAGGTATTGGCATTGCCAATCGTCAGAAATGGATATGAAGAAGTACCAACGTTGGCACCTTTAAAGTAGGCAAAACCTGCTTTCTCGACTACGCAGGGCAATTGCATGCCACCCAGTTCAAAATCTTGTCCGGCGGCCATCAAACCCGCTTCGCAAAATGCATTGAGCGCCGTTTTTACCTCAGGGATGATGTGTACGACTTCACCATCAAAATGCGGCTCGTTCTGATCGTTCTTTTTATTATGCGGGGCGAATAACTCAGTGGCAATTTGCTCGCAGGTATCGAGCGCAGCATTGAAGGTTTCACGGGTGTGGTCAGCAAAACGTTCGCGCTGATTTAAGGATTCGACATTCAGCCATTCATACAGCAAAAAATCGAGGTCGCGGCGGGGGATGATTTTTGATTGCATAGCGGATCGGATATCAGATATTGGACGTTGGCAGGACGACGGATCGTCCTTTTAAAAAAAGCAAGACAGGTTACGCCGGTCTTGCTCGTCTTTATTTTTTAGGACTTACACAAAACCGCCCCGGCTGCGTTGTAGCTCCTAGCTGTACTAAAGTACTATCTTCGTCGCTACGCCTTGCCGGGACAATTTTGCGCAGGTCCTATTTTTATACCTTGAAGAATAGTAAAGCTAATCAGTCGCTTAGCAATTACACCACTTCAAACAAGCCAGCCGCGCCTTGACCGCCACCGATACACATGGTTACCACAACAAATTTTGCGCCACGGCGTTTGCCTTCGATCAAAGCATGTCCAGTCAAACGTGCACCGGATACGCCATAAGGGTGACCTACCGCGATCGCACCACCATTGACATTGAGTTTATCCATTGGGATACCAAGCTTGTCTGCGCAATACAAGACTTGCACGGCAAAGGCTTCGTTCAATTCCCACAGGCCGATGTCTTCTACTTTGAGACCTGCTTTTTTCAATAATTTTGGAATCGCGTAGACTGGACCGATACCCATTTCATCTGGCTCGCAACCTGCGATTGCAAAACCACGGAAAATTCCCAATGGTTGCAGGCCTTTGGCTTCTGCTAATTTGCTGTTCATCAAAATCGCGACGGAGGCACCGTCAGAAAATTGACTTGCGTTACCAGCGGAGATGACGCCGCCTGGCACTGCGGAGCGGATTTTAGATACCGCTTCCAGCGTCGTATCTGCGCGAATACCCTCATCAGAAGAGATCGTGACTTCTTTGCTGACCAACATACCAGTGGCTTTGTCAGCCACACCCATGATGGTCGTCATCGGAACGATTTCTGCATTAAATAAACCAGCGGCTTGTGCAGCGGCGGCACGCAATTGACTTTGCACGCCGTATTCATCCTGGCGATCGCGGCCGATGTTGTAACGCTTGGCGACGGTTTCTGCCGTCTGCAGCATTGGCCAGTAAACTTCTGGCTTGTGCTCTTTCAACCAGGTCTCAACGATCATGTGTTTATTAGCTTCGTTCTGTACGCAAGAGATAGACTCAACGCCGCCAGCAGCATAAACATCGCCCTCACCGGCAATAATACGCTGCGCTGCCAGAGCGATGGTTTGCAAGCCAGAGGAACAAAAACGATTGACTGTCATACCGGCAGTCGTGACCGGGCAACCGCCGCGCAATGCGATCTGGCGGGCTATATTGCTGCCAGTTGCGCCTTCCGGTGTGGCGCATCCCATGATGACGTCTTCTACCTCGCCAGCTTCAATCTTAGCGCGTTCAATCGCGGCACTGAGGACATGACCACCCATCGTGGCGCCATGCGTCATATTGAAAGCACCTTTCCAGGATTTTGCCAGGCCGGTACGTGCGGTGGATACGATAACTGCATCAGTCATGTGAGTCTCCTAATTAGGTAATTTTTTTAATTTGGGTAAATCGATCATTGCTACAAACTGGACATACTTAATATTCTGGACGTTTCTGCTAACTTTAAAACGGATTTTAAAACTGACTTTAAAAGCGATTTTACAATCGATAACGGGACATCATTATGCGCCCGATTGTTAGCCAAATTCGGTACCAAGCCAGGTACAAAAGCGTCTCGTAAAAATAACTGAATACGAGAATAGCATATTTTTAGTACGACCGTTCGCAAAAATTTTAACTTATTTTGAGCAGGTAAAAACACACAAATTCACCTTATAAACTGGTGAATACAAATTCATCCTTGTCGTCCTCATCCCCTTCTTCGTAAGGTTCTGTAAGTTTCAAGAAAGCATGCCGTAAGTTTCAGACTGCACACTCAACCACGCTAAAAGTAAGCTTTATAAATTTTCTATTCCATAAAGCTGGTTTTTGCTTACAACTTTAAAATAAAACAGGAGACAAGCATGGCGACAGCACCAGTAGCGTCAGGCAGTATGACGGCTGAAGAGCGTAAAGTAATTTTCGCGTCTTCCCTCGGTACTGTATTTGAATGGTATGACTTTTATCTGTATGGCTCACTCGCAGCCATCATTGCAAAACAGTTCTTTGCAGGCACCGATCCAAATACCGCATTTATTTTTGCTTTGCTGGCTTTTGCAGCGGGCTTTATCGTTCGACCTTTTGGCGCATTAGTGTTTGGCCGTCTTGGCGATATGATTGGTCGTAAATATACCTTCTTGGTCACGATCCTGATCATGGGTGGCTCGACCTTCTTCGTCGGTTTGCTACCTAATTACGAAACAATAGGACTGGCAGCACCGGTAATCCTGATTACTTTGCGGATTCTGCAAGGTCTGGCACTTGGCGGCGAATACGGCGGTGCGGCGACTTATGTAGCAGAGCATGCGCCACACGGTAAGCGCGGTGCATTTACTGCCTGGATCCAAACAACAGCGACGCTGGGTTTATTCCTGTCTTTACTGGTGATCTTGGGTACACGCACAGCCATCGGTGAAGAAGCATTTGCTGCCTGGGGCTGGCGTATTCCATTCCTGGTGTCAGTAGTCCTGCTGGGTGTTTCAGTCTGGATACGCTTATCCATGAACGAGTCTCCTGCTTTTGCCAAAATGAAAGCAGAAGGCAAAACTTCAAAAGCACCTCTGACAGAAGCATTCGGTCAATGGAAAAACATGAAAATTGTGATTCTGGCCTTGCTGGGTTTAACCATGGGTCAAGCCGTAGTTTGGTACACAGGCCAATTCTATGCTCTGTTCTTTTTGCAACAAACCTTAAAAGTAGATGGTCCTACGGCAAATATTTTGATTGCTGCGGCGCTGTTGATCGGCACACCGTTCTTCCTGGTGTTTGGTACTTTGTCAGACAAAATTGGTCGTAAGCCGATTATCCTCGCGGGTTGCCTGATTGCTGCGTTGACTTACTTCCCTATCTTTAGCGGTATCACGCATTATGCGAATCCTGCTTTAGAAGCAGCATTGAAAAATGCACCAGTCGTCGTGAGTGCTGATCCTGCTGATTGCCAATTCCAGTTTAATCCTACTGGTACGAAAAAATTCACGTCCTCTTGCGATATCGTGAAAGCAAAACTGGCTGCTGCATCGGTTAACTACTCTAACGAAGCAGTAGCACCAGGCACGCCAGCCACGGTCAAAGTAGGTGAAAAAGTCATCCAATCATATAGCTCCACTGGTCTGCCAAAAGAAGAAGCCGCTGCGAAAGACAAAGCGTTTTCTAAAGAATTTGCAGATGCAATCAAAGCAGCCGGCTATCCACCAAAAGCAGATTCAAGCCAGATCAACTATCCAATGGTCTTGTTGCTGCTGACTATTTTGGTGCTGTATGTGACGATGGTATACGGTCCGATTGCAGCGATGCTGGTAGAGATGTTCCCAACCCGTATTCGTTACACATCGATGTCATTGCCTTACCACATTGGTAACGGCTGGTTTGGCGGTTTATTGCCGACCACCGCATTTGCTCTGGTAGCTTATAAAGGTGATATTTACTACGGTCTGTGGTACCCGATCATCTTCGCTTTAATCACATTCGTAATCGGCGTCTTGTTTGTGAAAGAAACAAAAGATAACGATATTTACGCAGGGGATTAAAAAGCCTTTTGCTTAAAGAAAAAGCCGTCAAACATTTGACGGCTTTTTTATTGCTTTGGAGTTCTCAGACTTCTCTTTCTCTTTATCTGGTGTATTTTTAAATTTCCACGACTGAGAAAATCAAAGGAATCAATATACTCCCCTATATTTTCTCCAAATATCGTCACCGGCTCATAATTCACCTAGACGATTAAAATATACTTACCAGCAGTATTTACGATCAAAGCGAAAGTCAATGCTAAAACTCATAGTGCATCTCAAGTCTGACCTTGCCCCGCTGGCACAATAGACTGGCCTGGCTGCCAATCACTAACGACGCTTTGTCTTTGATATGACCAAACGGCAATCCCGTGATGATGGGCACCTTTACGGTTTCGCGCAGAAATTGAATCATTTGTTTAAAGTTGTAGCCATTGTCATGCGCGGCTAATTTGTATCCAGAAAAATCGCCAAATACAATCGCAGATTGCTGTTCCAATACACCAGCAAAATGCAGTTGCAACATCATGCGTTCTACCCGATAAGGGTGCTCTGCGATATCTTCTACGAATAAAATACCATTGTCGATTTTGGGGAAATACGGCGTAGCGACCAGATGCGTCAGCATTGCTAAATTTCCACCCCACAGCGTCCCTGCCACATCACATTCTGGCGAAGCACTGGTATCAAACTCAACATGATGATGCGTATTTTTGATGCAATTAAAAAAGCTCTGCAGAGTAAATTCACTCAGATCTTCACGACTAAAATCATCACACAACATCGGGCCAGAAATACTCGCTTGATGACATTGCGATAGCAAAGCCAGATGCAGCGCATTAAAATCGCTATAGCCAACAAAGCATTTTCTACTGGCGACTAATTTTTTATAATCCAGATGTGGCAGCAGACGCGATAAGCCGTAACTACCACGCAAGGCCATGATGATATCGACATCAGGATTGTCAGCCGCGTCATGCAATTGCGCTGCGCGTTGAGGATCAGTACCACCAAAACGCTGGAATTTTTTATCCGGCTGGTAGTAGTTATAAACCTCAAATCCGCGATCTCGCAAGACTTGCAAGCCACGCTCTACGCCTGGCTCATCAATAGCGCAACCACTGGCAGCGACAATAGCAATGCCTGGTTTGCGTGAATCTTGCTTGGAGTCCGAATTGTTTTTGCGAGTAAAAATAGTCATATGCGATAAATCTACCTGTCTGACGATCAGTTGATAGGAATCAGTTGATGGGAATTAGAGTCGACGTTGGAATTCTAATCAAAATTCTGGTTGGGATATAGCATAAAGTTCTGATCGGAAGCAGAGCAAACATTAGAGTTTCAAGCAGTTTGAGAGGCGATCTACCGATCTATTTTCGGGCAATAAACATCACAACAAATATTCTATACTCCCCTTCTTTTATAGAAAATATGCCCTAATGCCCAATGATTATATGGACAATCGATATATACTTACCACGAGTATATCTATTCACATCACATTTCACCGAAGCAATTCACTGAACTAATCTTAGTCCTCGATCTTAAGCATCAATCACAGGCGTTTTCTTCTGAGCGGCTCTTCGGCTGGCAAAAAAATCTTTAAGTAAGTTACTGCAATTGTCTGCCATTACCCCGCCAGTAACGCTGGTATGGTGATTGAGTTTTTCTTGCTCGAACAAATTCAGTACCGAGCCGCAAGCACCGGTTTTTAGATCGCTAGCACCAAAAATGACTCGCGCCAGGCGTGCATGCATCATGGCACCAGCGCACATGACGCAGGGCTCTAAGGTGACATAGAGCTCGCAACCTGGCAGCCGATAATTACCCAAAATCTGGGCACCAGCGCGTAAAGCCATGATTTCTGCATGTGCGGTCGGATCGTGTTTGCCGATTGGATGGTTGTAACCGACAGAGATGACTTCACCGTCTTTGACCAATACGGCACCAACTGGCACTTCGCCCAAATCCCAGGCAACTTGCGCCTGAATTAATGCGAGTTGCATAAAATCAGCGTCACTGCTTGCTTGCGCGCTGGCAGTTAGGATCGAGGTCACGAGAAATGAGCAGTGTGTGAATTTGGCTTAGCCGTCAATCTCGGCCCAGCAATTGGGTGTTTCGTAGAGCGTTACTTTGGTGAGCGATAAAGTACGCCCGTAACGATCATGATAGACATCTTTGAGGATGTCAAAAGCGATTTTCGCCAGATTCTCTACGGTCGGGACGCGATCAATGACCACAGTTTTGTGATTGGGCATACTTTCCAAAAACTGTCTGACAACGGTATCTTTTTCGTACACGATAAATGCGTGATCCCAGAGATCGACCAAGTATTGATTTGCCAGCGCTTTAATGTCGCTAAAATCCATAATCATGCCATTGTCGGACTCACCATCTTTTTCCACGACTTCACCGGTCAATGTGATGAGCAAAGTGTAACGATGCCCATGTAAATTACGGCATTGACTATTGTGATCAGGAATCCGATGTCCGGTATCGAATTCGACTTTTCTTGTGATGGTGAGCATGTAAGGCCTAAACTAAGATAACTGAAGATGACAAAAATTACGGTATTTGAAGAAGTTTGTGGGTTTGTAAACTGAGCTTCCAATGCGGATGTTGCTTGCAGAATTCGACAGCGATTTTCAAATTCTTGGCTTGTTGCGGGCCGTCCATCGCTTGCACAAAGTAATGCTGAAAATCTAATGCTGCATATGCCTGCATATTTTGTCCCAGTTGCGGGATCACGACTTTGAGCTCATTGCCTTTGCGTACCAGCAGTTCAGCACCCATTTTAGGGCTGACACAAATCCAATCGACGCCTTCTGGAACTGGCAGTGTGCCATTGGTTTCAATCGCGATTTCAAAACCAACTGCATGCATGGCGGTGATTAATTCAGTATCTAACTGCAATAAAGGCTCGCCGCCTGTGAAAACGACATATTTGCTTGCGGCATAGTCATGCGGCCATAAGTTATTGATGGTCGCGGCTAACTCTGCCGCCTGTTTAAACTTGCCGCCGCGCTCGCCATCGGTTCCGACAAAATCGGTATCGCAAAACTGGCAAATCGCCGTTGCCCGGTCTTCTTCTCTGCCCGTCCACAAATTACAACCGGCAAAACGACAAAAAACCGCAGGGCGACCAGCATGATTGCCTTCGCCCTGTAGCGTGTAAAAAATTTCTTTGATGCTGTAAGTCACAAAACTACTCGCTCACTTTTATTCAGTTATTCCCACTCAATTGTTTCCAATGCCTGAAAACCCTTATGGATACTAGCTTTGTTTGTGTTGACCATCTAACTTTACCGTCATATTTACCGTCAAAAAACAAGCGCTTTGACTGGCGCGGGAGATGCACTCAGTTTGCTCGGCGACTACTTTCCCACATCAATCGTCAACTATCGACGGGAGCTGGAAGCCATCGAAGCCACTGGATCTTACGTTATTCCTTCTAAGAACAAGTATAAAGCAACGACTTCTCGTTACCAACCGTTATATAGCGAGCGTGTTCCAATCTTTAAAATCCAACAGCGGGCAATAGTTTGCCGAGTAAACCGGTTGTTCAATAATTTCAGGCATCCTGGGTCAAAAGTAAGTCAAACGCGAACAATTCCCTACTTTGGTGCAGATTATGGCAAATTTCGCGATCGAATTTTCATTGTTATGTTTTACGCTCAATTCGTCTCCCACAAGGACACGAAATTGCCGCTCAGTGTCATTTACGGAGAACTTGGCGCTCATACCAGCGCTTCAACGATCCGGCGTTGCTTCAAAGAAGAAGCATTCAGGCAAGATGGCCGGAGCGATGTAGTCCACATCTTGGACAGTCACGCCACAAGCGAAGTAGCTCTCGCGCCATTGCCGCACGACTGCCACGATCTGGTCGATTTCCCTGCGGGCCTCTTCGGCTGACAACCCGAAGCGACCTGACTGCGATAGCAAATTGTAGATACTGGCCGTGCGACCGTAATTGCCCACGGTCAGTGCGAGGTCGCGCCGCTCCAGGCTCACCACAGGTGCGGGCACCAAGTCGTAGGCGGGCGATAGGCGCCATCCCTTTGGGCGGCGCAGCAACGCATGGTTGCGCGGGTGATCATCGTTGTTGGTCACTGCGGCGTTGAAGACCATGCGCCGGAACAGTTCAGCGCAATCGGCTTCGGGCTTGTCGGACCAGCGACGCAGGTTGTCGGCCAGCAGCGGATAGGACCAGCGTTCACGGTTCAGATAGCTATCGTCGCAGTCGAGCACCGTGAGTCCACTGACCAGTCCAAAGCGCAGATAGCCCTTGTCCGTGTGTTCACGATCGAAGCGCTGCAGCATCAACACATCGCTGTCGCCGACCGCCTGCAGGCGTGCCTGCGTGACGTTCAGGCCGCAGCGGCGTGCGAGGTCGAGAGTGGCGTACTCGATGCGCTGCAAGTTGCAGCGATCATCTTTGGCGGGAAACTTGCCGAGCCACAGACACTGCGCGTCCTCGATGGTGGCTTTGGGTCGGGCACCGCCCATGCTGGTGCCGGGATCGAGCCGTTCCAGCAGGTGCGCCGGTACCGGCCTGCCTTCCTCGATAGCCTGCGCAGCAGCAACCAGTTCGGCGAGCTGATGGGTGCGGTTGTACTGCCGCTTGGGAGCGGGTGGTTCGGCCTTGAGGCCGAAGCTCAGATAGCCAGCGCCATCCTGCGGGCCATGCAGCAGATAGTCGATTTCATGTAGATCACGCGCAGCACGTTCGAGCTTGTGCTCGATGACCCGCCGTCCCCAAGCGTCTGGGCTCGCATCACGCAAAGCACCGGGGATACCCTTGAGTTGGGTGAACTCATGGACGGTTTTATCCAGCGGCAGGCGGTACGGGTCAAGTGCAACCGCTTCGGCACGCTGGAGATAACGATCGCCATAGCGAAAGCGCCCAATCTGCGTGCCGTCGGGCAAGGTCTGTACTTTCAGCAGCGCCGCCGGCACTGCGTTCAGGGTGCCGGGGAGCTGGACGTAGACGTAGGCTTCGCGCTCAGAAGTCATAGTCGTTGCCGCTCTTGCGTGACTTGCCCACGCGGGTGGGACGACGGGAAGCTTCGAGCGCCTTGCCGTGAACATCGGTGTCGGGATCGGCCACAGCGTCCAGAGATTTTTCCAGGTCGAGCGCCCACAGCACGGTGAAACAGACGCCGATGGCTGTGCCGGGCTTGCCAAGTTCCAGGGCCGTGAGCGTATTGCGGTTGATCCCTGCTTTACTGGCAAGGTCCACCACTGACCAGCCGCGACGAATCCGCGCGACGCGGATGCGCTGGCCTAGCTGGGCGACACGCTCGGAAACATGCAACGGAATGGCGAAATTGCTCATGATTTTGGGCTTACATACACTTAACGACCATCATAATAGGCAAGTTATGGCTATCCTGCAAGGCTCATAAGGCCTATTTGATTAAAATAATAGGCACAAAGCCTATCAGCAGCTAAATAAGTAGGCAAGCAAGCTTCCGCGTCTATCGCCGCACCTGCGGCTTGCGGATGCCGCCTCGCGCGACCGTAGACTCCCGTTTACATCCGAGCCAACCTTGGCCGACTTTGTCTCCCAAGCTTTAGGACTTGAAAAGTGTCAGGAGTTACCTCATACTTCTTCCAATCAGGAGATATCGCCATGCAGACCCTCGCCAAACAAGTCTTGGAACACGCTGCCGGAGCGCCGGAGGGCACGCCTTTGGTCGCCAAAGAACTGTTGCACCTAGGCAATCGTGCAGCCGTGGATCAAGTATTGTCCCGTCTGGTGCAGCGCGGCGCCCTATTGCGCGCCGGTCGCGGCATCTATGTCTTGCCCGTCGAAAGCCGCTTCGGCACCCGCGCACCGTCGGCCGTCAAGATGGTCGAAGGCTTGGCAAACCAGCGTGGGGAAACCATCGTGTCGTACGGTGCCGCCGCCGCCAACGCGCTAGGCCTGACTACGCAGGTGCCGATGCGAGCGGTCTATCTCACGTCCGGTCCCAGCCGCCGCTTGAAATTGGGCGCGCAGATGGTCGAGTTCCGACACGCACCAATGTGGCAACTGATCTTTCCTGGGCGGGCTGCTGGCGAGGTAGTGCGGGCACTGGCTTGGCTAGGCCCGGAAAAAGCAGGGGAAGCGATCCAGAAGCTGCGCGCCAAGCTGCCACCGTCCGAACTGAAAGAAGTCGCGTCGGCGCGGTCGCGACTGCCGACATGGATGGCCCAAGAGATCAGCACCCTGGTGACCCTTGGCTGAGTTCTTCCAGCTCTCCCGCCGCCAAATGCCTGGAGGCGCTCGACTTGGCAGCCAACACGTCGGGCCTCCCTGCCCATCTGCTGGAAAAAGACATTTGGGTGGTCTGGTCGCTGCGGCACCTCTTTGCCGCCCCCTATAGTGCTGCGGTGTTCGCGGCGACATGCCGCGCAAAACCATATCGGCACACATTTGACTGTGCAAGGTGTTCATGGCTGTTTCCTCCGCCAAAGCCAGGGACATCCCTCTACTTCAGCATATGAACCGGTGCACTATTTCCTAGCGCCAATCTCCGAACGGCCACCCGACGCGCAGCGGCGTAGTCCAACAGTCATAGGGATCCGAGGCGAAATTGCTGTTGATCGGAATCCACTTGATAACCCATCGCCCTGTAACCCCGCTGTCGCTTTTCCCACATTCTGTAGAGTTGCGGATGATCCAGCTCGACGTAGTCGTAAATCAAGATGTCGCTCTTGTTTGCATGGTCACGATGTAGACGGCCGGCGTATTGCTGCAGCGTCCCTGTCCATGAAATTGGCAGCGTCAGGATAAGCGTGTCCAACGGCGCATGATCGAAACCCTCACCGACCAGTTGGGCGCTGGCCAACAGTATGTGCGGGGCATCCTCCGGCAACTCCGCCAGGGCCTTGATGATCGCCTGACGTTCCTTTACCTTCATACGGCCGTGCAGCATGAAGCAAGGGTATTCGACATTCGCCAAATGCGCGTACAACAGGTCAAGGTGTTCTGTCCGCTTGGTCAGCAACAACACCTTCCGCCCGTTGTTCAATGCGTTGATCGCGTCGGTGACGATGCGTACGTTTCTATCGCTGTCCTCGGCCAGCAGTCGGATGATCTCTTGAATGCTGGCGTGCGGCGGAATGGACGGAGTCGGAAGATGTCGGATCCGAACCATTAGCTGATCCGGGACGTGTGCCGGGCGCTTGGCGATATGCCTGACAGGACCGGACTGCATGAAGATGATCGGGTGGTGTCCGTTACTGCGAACAGGGGTGGCGCTGAGCCCGAGGACGTAGCGTGAGCTGGCTTGCTTCAAGACCGCTTCGAAAGTTTCTGCGGTTAAATGATGTGCCTCGTCAATGATGACCTGTCCGTATTGGCTGAACAGTTCGGGAAGATCGTCTCGGCGCGCCAGGCTTTGAATGACCGCAATGTCAAGCATGCCGGTGGGTTTCTTTTTCCCGGCGCCGATCAGGCCAATTTTTTGCTCGTCCAGTCCGACGAAACTGCCAAGCCGCTCCTGCCATTGCCGCATCAGGTCGGCGCGGTGAACAATCACCAAGGTACTGACCTTTCTCTTGGCGATAACAGCAGCTGCGGTGACCGTCTTTCCAAATGCGGTGGGTGCGATCAGCATGCCGAAATCATGTTTTGTGACAGCGTCGAGCGCTTCCTGCTGATCCGGGCGCAGCACACCGTTGAACGTCGCGTTCATGCGTTGCCCCATCGAACGTGCGTCGTCCAGACGGAGCGCAATTTTATTTGCGGCAAGCAATGCCTCGACATCGCTCAGGCAACCTCGCGGCAACGACAAAAATTTTTCGTGGTTTTCTGCGCGGCTGATGATCCGGGGGGTATTCCATGTGGACCTGAGCGTGGCCTGAAGTTTGTAGAAGTCCGGATTTTGGAACGCCGCAATCCGGATTAGACGATTCATCAAGGGTTGCGGCAGGCCTGCCTTCTCGATGAACAATTGGGCGGCGATTGTCGCCTTTACCGCGTTTGGCATGATGCCGTTGAGTTTGACATCAGACTTGGCTGGTCGTACCCATGGGGCCTCAGCGTTCTCTTCCGGCACGTCGGCATAAGCGATGTCGAGCGGATGGCGGTCCCCGACCAGTTTGGACAACGCCGTTTCGATACGGCTTTGCGGAAGGGGCTTGATGTTTTCTAGGAACGCCCACTGGTCGGGGAGCTGCTGCAAGTTCGCGTCGACAAAGACGCTGCGTCCAAGGTCACGGGGTTCCTTTTGTAACGGCAAGGCGATCAGGTTGCCAAATCCGCCTTTCGGCATGGTGTCCTGATTCGGGAACAGACGGTCATATGATTTAAGGGCCAATTGACGAGTGCGGGCGCAGGTTGCGCTGATCAGCGCCGCACCCAAGCGCCGCACATCCCTTGCCGGCGTCGCGTTTGCAAAGAAAAGCCAAAGATGCGCTCCCGAGCCAGAGCGCGAGATTTCCAATGCAGCCGGGAGATCATTTTCAAGGCAGGTTTGCAGTACCGCACGGGCATCTTCGCGCCAATCCGCTTCATCAAAATCAATGGCGAGAAAATAGCATCGGTTATCGACCAGCAGTGGATACACGCCGGCGGTGATCTCGCCTCTGAGATGCTGGCGAATGATGGTGTCGGTGACGGGCGCATATAGGCTATGACTGCACTCACTACATTTTATGGTCGGCAATTTGCAAATGCCGGCTCGCCATTTGTTGGCGCAGAGGGGCGAATACCCAGACTTTCCCGTCGTCTTGCTTATCCAGCGAACTGGATAGATATCCTCCCTCCCGCGAAAGAGTCGTCGGAAGATCTTGACCTTCGCATTGGGTGACAACTCATTGGCATTGGGTTGCAGCGCGGAATCGCCAACGGAGCCAATGTCGGAATTTGATGGTTGCGGCACCGCGATGCCGTGCTGTGCAAGCAGGGCCTTCAGCGCATTATTCTCAGCACGTAACTGGATGAGTTCGGCTTCGGTCTTTGACATGCGCGGCTCGCTTTACGATGATGGACACAAACGAACCGCAGGCTAATTGAGGCCGGCGAGGGATCGTTTTCACTTGCCGCCTGACGGTAAAAAATCGCATCAACGAACAACGCCAAATTTCACCGGCAGATTTACCGTCAAAAAACGCCCTCTGTTTCTCCAAAAATTCCGTCCGTCAAAATAAAATTTTTGTTATTTTTCAATAACTTATGCTGCTATTGATGCCGCATTTAGGATCATCTTCAATAAAACGTAAGCAATTGATTTATATAGATATTTCCATCACCCGTCACTCCCACTCAATTGTTTCCAAGGCCTGCAAACCCGCATGAATACAGGCTTTCTCTGTATGGGACATCTAATTTGCCGTCATATTTACCGTCAAAAAACAAACGCTTTGACTGGCGCGGGAGATGCACTCGGTTTGTGCGGCGACTACTCTTCCACATCAATCATCAACTATCGAGGGGGTCTGGAAGCCCATCGAAGCCACTGCGTCCTACGTTTTTCCTCTCAAGGAACAAGTATAAAGCAACGATTTCTCATGACCAAACGCTACACATCGAGAGTGTTCCAAACCATGAAATCCAAGGTCAACGGCACGCCTGCACCAACAACTCACTCTTGGTGCGTCCCATGGCGACTTTCGCCATTGAATTTTTATCGTTACATTTTACGCTGAATTCGTTTCCCGTGGGGAGACAAGCTTGCCGCCAGATATCGTAAATGTTATATTCAATGCGCATTCCGTTTCTTTTAGAGGCGCAAATTGAGCACAAAATATCACTTGCAAACAAAGACGCTAGGCCCACGGGCAGCGCAACTCCTCATTGAGCTGAATGAACTGCGCCGGTCTACGTTCACTTTGGCGGATGTGGGTTCGATCACCGGCCTGTCGGCTGCGGCGGCCCGAAATCTCGTGCACAAGGCTAAACAGCGAGGCTTGGTGACGCGACTGAAGCCCGGTTTGTACAACCTCGTCCCCTTCGAACTCGGCCGGGCCACTGAGCACATCGACAGCCCGTACCTGATCGCGCGTGAACTCGCCGGTGCCGCGCCCTACTTCCTGTCGCACGGCACAGCGCTTGAACTGCACCGCATGGTGACGCAGCCGAATTTCACTGTGTACGTGTCATGTACGCGTCGCGTGCGTCCGCAGACGGTCGGCGGCTATGACTTTCGGTTTATCCACATCACTGAGGAACAAGAATTCGGGGTCATTAAGCACTGGATCGACAAGGAACGCTTCGTGATGATCAGCGACATGGAGCGCACGATCGTTGACGGGCTCCGACACCCGGCATTTGTCGGCGGCATTACCGAAGTCGCCAAGGGCTTGTGGATGAAGCGGGACGTACTGCAAGTCGAGCGGCTGGTGGATTACGCGCGACGCCTCGGCATCGGCGCCGTCGTGCGCCGCCTCGGCTATCTGCTGGAACACTATGGCCTGGCCGATGCGTCGACGCTGGAATCATTGCGCGGCATGCTGACAGCAACGTACCAGCGCCTTGATCCACTGCTCCCCACCGAGGGGGCATTTTTCTCACGTTGGCGGCTCCAGCTTAATGTGACTCCCGAAGAGCTCGATGCCGTGAGGCTGGGCTAATGATTCCAAAATACAACATTTCCCTGATTTCGAACAAGCGGTGAGCACTGGAAGGTGGCGCAATCCTTCGTCCGACTTTACCTTCCCGAGCTTTGGGACTTGAAAAGTGTCAGAAATAGCCTCATACTTCTTCCAGTCAGGAGATATCGCCATGCAGACCCTCGCCAAACAAATCTTGGAACACGCCACCGGAGCGCCGGAGGGTACGCCTTTGGTCGCCAAAGAACTATTGCACCTGGGTAGTCGCGCAGCCGTGGATCAAGTATTGTCCCGTTTGGTGCAGCGCGGCACCCTATTGCGCGCCGGTCGCGGCATCTATGTCCTGCCCGTCGAAAGCCGCTTCGGCACCCGCGCGCCGTCGGCCGTCAAGATGGTCGAAGGCTTGGCAAACCAGCGTGGGGAAACCATCGTGTCGCACGGTGCCGCCGCCGCCAACGCGCTAGGTTTGACCACGCAGGTCCCGATGCGAGCGGTCTATCTCACGTCCGGCCCCAGCCGCCGCCTGAAATTGGGCGCTCAGATGATTGAGTTCCGACACGCGCCAATTTGGCAACTGATTTTTCCTGGGCGAGCTGCGGGCGAGGTGGTGCGGGCACTGGCTTGGCTAGGCCCGGAAAAAGCTGGGGAAGCGATCCAGAAGCTGCGCGCCAAACTGCCACCGTCCGAACTAAAAGAAGTCGCTTCGGCGCGGTCGCGCCTGCCGACATGGATGGCCCAAGAAATCAGCGCCCTGGTGGCCAATGGCTGAATTCTTCCAGCTATCCACCGCCGAACGCCTGGAGGCGCTCGACCTCGCAGCGAACACATCGGGCCTGCTGCCCCATCTGCTGGAAAAAGACATCTGGGTAGTCTGGTCGCTGCGGCACCTCTTTGCCGGCCCTTACGCTGACCACTTGGTATTCAAGGGTGGCACGTCCTTGTCGAAGGCCTATGGCGTCATCCGGCGCTTCTCCGAAGACGTGGATCTGACTTACGACATCCGCGCCATCGCCGCCGATCTGGTGGGTGACGCGGATGCGCCACTGCCAACCAGCAAGAGCCAGGAGAAGAAATGGAGCAAGGAGATTCGTGCGCGTCTGTCGGACTGGATCGGCGCCGAGATCGTGCCACGTCTCAAGCGCGATCTTGAACAAGATGACCTACCGGCAACCGTGCGGGCCGAGGACGACAAAGTGTTCATTGACTACGCGCCGCTGGCCACCGGCACCGGCTATGTCGCGCCCGCCGTCATGTTGGAGTTCGGTGCCCGCTCAACCGGTGAGCCCAGCGAAGCACGCGCTATCCGATGCGATGCGGCCGCATATTTGCAAGGGGTGGAGTTTCCCAGCGCGACACCACAGGTTATGCGCGCCGAGCGCACCTTTTGGGAGAAGGCCACGGCGATACACGTTTTTTGCGCGCAGGGCGAGTTTAGCGGTGGTGACCGCTTCGCGCGTCACTGGCACGACGTGACGAGGCTGGACGCTGCCGGCTTCGCCGCCGCAGCTATCGCGGACAAAGCTCTCGCCCGCGCGGTTGCCGATCACAAGAGCGTGTTCTTTGCAGAAAAGAACGAGCACGGCGACGCCATCAACTATCACGCAGCGGTCGCAGGTGGGCTCCAGCTTGTACCGGATGACGGCGCGTTGGCCAAATTGGCAACCGACTATCAACACATGGTCGATGACGGCTTATTCCTCGATGACGCGGAGCCATTTGAATCTCTGATGGAGCGATGCCAAGCGATCCAGCAAAGGGCCAATACAAAACAACCACCACAATGAAATTCAATTGATATCCATCGAGCATCGGATACGAAATTCGACGAACACACGCTGATGACCAGCGATTTCTCGGCCAAACTAACGGTTATCCATTCAGCGAGGACGGTCCAATCGGTATTCCTCGACCGGAACATCGACGCGCCACGCCTGACGCGGATAGGCGATGAAATCATGATCGTAGTGGTCGAGCCGGCAATATATCTCCGCCACTGGCAGCGTTGTCACGTAGACCGCAAGATCCGTCAGATCGTAGAACTCCGCGTGATGGGCCGCATACCAGATCGCCTTGTCGAGCGATGTGGTCCACGACATTCCCATGCTATGGACAGAACCGGCGCAGCCGCGAAACAGGGTCACCCGACCACCTGCCGCCACAGCGCCCAAATTGCCTACTGGCTTGAGTTCAAGCAGACGATCTCGGTCGCATGCATCGAACACAGCCTTGAGCATCTCAACGCTATACTCTTTGGTATGCGTCCGACAGACCCACCTAGACGATCAGCAAATAACCGATTTTGCCCGCAGCGGAAGCAATTCATCAATACGATTATTTTTACAGGTAGG
>NZ_JBEONP010000041.1:0-46206 GCF_040544435.1 Undibacterium sp. GrIS 1.2 | reverse complement strand
TTTTGTCGTTCGTCGGCTATTTTTTTCGCTTGTAAGGGGCGCCATCCGCTTCCTCCGGTATTGCGCTTGAGTTCCCTGTGGATGCTGGACTTATGGCGATGGAGTGCGGCAGCAATCTCGCTGACCGTCTTTTTTTCTAACCGCAGTGCGTAAATTGGGTATCGTTCGTCTTGGGTTAGGTGTGTATAGCGCATATTCGGCAACTTTCGACTGGCTGGTCAAAAAGCATGAATGCTATCGCATCTGACCCTTTGACTTTTTATTCAATGTTGCTCTTAGTAGCTGAATCCGCCTTGGACAATTAAAAATACTCCCCTTATTTCTTTAATTTGATTAGGGCTTATGCAAAACCGCCCCAGCTGCGTTGCAGCGACTAGCCGTACTAAAGTATTGTCGTTGCTACGCCTGGCTGGAACAATTTTGCGTAAGTCCTGCTGATATTGGCTCATTTATGACAAAACCCCCGATTGATGTTGCTGTTGGTATTTTGATGAAACCCAATGGTGACGTCTTGCTCGGACAGCGTCCGGCTGGCAAGCCATATGAAGGTTACTGGGAGTTCCCAGGCGGTAAAGTTGAAGCGGGCGAAGATATTCTGGCGGCACTGAAGCGCGAGTTTGTCGAGGAATTGGGTGTGCATATCCAGACGGCTGAGCCTTGGTGCGGGGTAGAGCATATTTATCCGCATGCTCATGTCCGATTACATTTTTATATTAGCCGCAACTGGCAAGGCGAGCCACAAAGTCTGGAAGATCAGGCATTTGCCTGGCAGGGCAGCGTAGCTGTGTCCCCATTATTGCCAGCAACGATCCCGCTGCTAGAATGGTTAGATGTTTTGCGGGCAGAGTTGGTAGTCCGCCAAGCCTGATCAAGCTTAATTTGTAGAGCTGATACAAAACTGTCACCATTACGTAAGCCTTAATCGGTCATATTTATCCGAATATGAATATGAATCTGAATCTGAGCGCGTTTCTGTTGTGGTGAACTATGGATTTACACCGTTTTGCCTGTGTGTATTTCACTACAGTGAGTAATTCCACGTATTGTTTCTTATTGCCAATACTGAAATCATCCAAATTCAAATCGATTTTTTGAAGGTTTTCTCGTCTTTTCTATTGTGTCGTATTAGAATTGATACACTGTATTTAAATCAATACGGCAGTTGGATTGCAACATGCACTAGAAGAAAATCTCTAAATTTGTTCTAATCCCTATTAGCTGTATTGAAAATGATACACGTCGGTTTAGGTGATTCAGATTAAAATTTTCTAAGTCTATGAATTGATTCAATAAAGTATTGTGGCACGGCGATTGCTAAGAAGAATCCCATGTGATGATCACAACGGAGATGCGCAGATGCAGCTAATAGCAGAACAGTCAGCGGAATATTCAGTAAAACGTTCTGGAGCAGCTGGACGTGCCGGCGCAGTGCTGACAATCAATCTGCAAGCTCTGCGCTATAACTTTCGTTTTCTGCAAAACAAACTAGGCCAGGCTCGATGTGGCGCAGCCGTTAAAGCAGATGCCTATGGTCTGGGCGCTGTAAGAGTCGCCTTAGCCTTGCAAGAAGAAGGCTGCCGCGATTTTTTTGTGGCACATCTTGATGAGGCAATTGCACTCCGTCCCCACTTGTTAAAAGACAGCGTGTTGTATGTCATGCACGGGGCGCCAGTCGGATATGAGGCTGAATTTTTAGAACACGCCTGTACACCCGTTTTAAATAGTTTGGAGCAAATCGCCGCATGGCGTCGCCTTGCTCAGGCCAAACAAACCTCCTTGCCTGCATTTATTCAAATCGATACAGGTATGTCGCGCATGGGCTTATCGACTAAAGAGGTCAATGCCTGGATTGCTGATCCCTCCTTAACCCAAGGCATTGCTATTAGTCACCTGATGAGTCACCTGGCTTGCGCAGAAGATCAGCAGCATCCAATGAATCAGCAGCAATTACAGACCTTTAAAACCCTGCGCGCTCAATTGCCCGCTTGCGCCGCTAGCTTGGCAAATTCTTCCGGTATTTTTTTAGGACCTGACTTTCACTTCGATCTTGCTCGTCCCGGTGCTGCTTTATATGGCGTAGCACCCGTTGCCGGGCAAAAAAATCCTTTGCAGGCAGTCGCTTTATTGCAAGGCAAAATCATCCAGATTCGAGATATTCCTGCGGGTACTGGCGTTGGCTACAGTCTGACGTATCGCAGTCAGCAGCCGCGCAAGATTGCGACCGTGGCCGTTGGTTATGCCGATGGCTGGATGCGTAGCCTGAGCAACCGTGGCGTGGCACATATCGCTGGCCAGCCTGCGCCTATGGTCGGCAATGTGTCAATGGATACGATTACGCTGGATGTCAGCGATATTGCGCCGAAGAGTTTATATCCTGGCGCAGCGGTAGACCTGCTATCCGCTACTAACACAGTCGATATGGTCGCCAAACTGGCTGGCACGATCGGCTATGAAATCTTGACCAGCCTAGGGCAGCGTTATTATCGTGAATATACCGATGCCGTTTCTTCTGGATCTTCCAGCTTTAGTTTGTTTATCGATTCCGAATTACAGCATCAAAAATCTCAGCATAAAGTAATAAGTCATTCCGGCACTGTCAATACAGACGCCATCAAGGGAGAAGCACAATGAAAGTAGTCATACTCGGCGCAGGTGTGATTGGTACGGCATCGGCTTATTATCTGGCGAAGGCGGGGCATGAGGTCACGGTGATAGAGCGTCAGCCTGCTGCAGCTCTGGAAACTAGTTATGCCAATGCAGGTGAGGTTTCCCCTGGTTATTCGGCACCGTGGGCTGGTCCTGGTGTGCCAATGAAAGCTATTAAATGGCTAATGATGAAACACAGTCCGCTGGCGATACGTCCTAGTTTAGATCCTCATATGTGGCGCTGGGTAACCCAGATGCTGTTTAACTGCACAACCAAGCGCTACGAAATCAACAAAGGTCGTATGTTGCGGATGGCAGAATATAGCCGTGACACTTTGCAAGAATTACGTGCCGAGACAGGTATCCATTACGACGAGCGCACCCAAGGCACTTTGCAATTGTTCCGGAATCAGGCTCAGGTGGAGGCGGCGCAAGCAGATATCGCTATTTTGAAAAGTTATGGCGTGCCGTATGAGTTACTGGATAAAGCAGCGTGTCTGGCAGTGGAGCCAGCTTTAAAGCATGTGCAAGAGAAGTTCATCGGTGCTTTGCGTTTGCCCGGCGATGAGACTGGAGATTGCTTTAAATTTACTCAAAATCTTGCCAAATTGGCTGAGGATTTGGGAGCCCAGTTTAAGTACGGCGTCAGTATAGAGAAATTGCTGCATGAGGGCGATAAAATCACTGGTGCGAAAACCTCAGCAGGTACTTTTCAGGGTGATTCTTATGTGCTTGCTCTTGGCAGTTATTCGCCAATATTACTACGTGAGCTGGGTATCAAAATCCCTGTCTATCCGATTAAAGGCTATTCAATCACCATCCCTATTACCGATGTGTCAGGCGCACCGGAATCCACCGTGATGGATGAAACCTATAAGGTCGCGATTACACGACTAGGAGACCGTATCCGCGTTGGCGGCACGGCTGAAATTACTGGCTATGACTTGCGACTGCGTGAAGATCGCCGTGCAACGCTGGTGCACTCTGTTACTGATCTATTCCCGCATGGAGGCGATGTAGAAAAGGCCGAATTCTGGACTGGTCTGCGTCCAATGACGCCAGATGGTACGCCAATTGTTGGTCCCACACCTTATCGTAATTTGTATCTTAATACTGGACATGGCACCTTAGGTTGGACGATGTCTTGTGGCTCTGGCCGCTTCATCGCTGATGTCGTATCCAACAAACGTCCGGCAATTTCTACCGAAGGCCTGTACATGGATCGTTATGGCAGCGTCAATCGTCCCATCATTGTCTCTAAGGAGTTACAAGCATGAATTTGATTGAACGCGAACATTTGGTTTCTACTACAGAGATATTTGCTGACCCGACTTTGAATATGCGTTTTTACATCGCAATTGAATTATTAGCGCAGATTGTGATGGTAATGCCCCGCACAGCAACGGTTGCTTCATTGGCGCAGGCTACCGGTAAAACACCAAGACTGGTACGTTCGATATTGTCCACCCTGAGCAAAGATGGCCTGGTCGCACGCGATGTAAAAGAGAAGGATGCCTGGCATTGCCGCTCTTGTAACGGGATTATTACGCTGGCCGATATTTATCGTTGCTTTTGTCTGGCAGAGGAAAAAGCTGTCGCTAAAGCAGAAGAAAAAGCGCGTATAGAATCCGATGCAAAAGCAGAGCAAGCAGCGATTGATGCTGAGGCTAATGGAGATTCTGAGCAAATAGCGGATCGTGCTTCAGAGCGCGATAGGCAAACCAGACCCCGTAGCTCAAACCAACAAAGTGTTGATCTGTTGATGATGCAAGTCAAAATGACGGTTAATCGTGCGGTGTTCCAGCAACTAGAGCAATTTGATCTTGGGCGCTTGCGCGGTTTGGCATCGACCACCAGTTTTCGCAGTCATAACGCACGGCCGCGTGGTTACATTCCGGAACCGCATTAAACATGATTTGATCGGCTCCAATGCGCATTAATATTCAGTTTAAAGACAGAGTTGGTATTGCGCATGAAATACTGGCAGTGTTTGCTCTGCGTGGTTTGAATGTAGTTGGCGTAGAGGTTGATCCGCCGAATATTTATATCGATAGTCCAGAGTTGTTGGAGTTCATGCTGCCATCTTTGCAGCAAGACTGTGACCAGGTGCGTGGTGTCGGTAAGATTAACGTTCTGGATATTTTGCCCGGTAAACGCCGCCGTCTCAACTTAGATACCGTGATGGCGGTGATGGAAGATCCCGTACTTGCTATTGACGCTAATGGCAAAGTTGTCATTGCTAATGCCGCCGCGGCTGCCGTATCCGGCATGACGGAAGACATTCTTTGTCAGAAAAATCTCCGTGATCTGCTAGAAGATCCTTTGGTCGAGCATGAATTGATTACCCATTCTTTTCATGTACCAAGTCGGGAAGTCATTCTCAATGGCGAGCCGTTTTGGATGGACGTAACTCCCGTCTCTGAGACTTTGACAAATCCATATATATCCAGTCCAACAATCAGCCAGACAACCAGTCCAACTGATATAAAACCCAATGGTCAGACTGTGGGTGCCGTACTGACTTTGCACGCCCCAAAGCGTATGGGAGGGCGGTTACATGCGTTACAGCATTCTGAGGGTAGCGGTTTTCATTTCATTATCGGTGAGTCCGAGCAAATCAAGGCGCTAAAAGTACGTGCAGCTAAAGTGGCTGTCGTGGATGCACCCTTGTTGATTACCGGTGAGACAGGGACCGGTAAGGAGTTATTAGCGCAAGCTTGCCACGGCGTCAGTGCTCGTAGCAACGCGCCTTTTCTGGAATTGAACTGTGCCGCTTTACCTGAGAGTTTGGCTGAGAGTGAATTATTCGGTTATATGTCCGGCGCCTTCACCGGTGCGCAACGTGGCGGTAAACCAGGTCTGATAGAAATGGCGGATGGCGGTACCGTATTTTTGGATGAAATTGGCGAAATGTCGCTCTACTTACAAGCGAAGTTATTGCGTTTCCTGAATGACGGTAAGTTTCGCCGCATAGGTGGTGATAAGGAGGTCAAGGTTAATGTCCGTATCATTAGCGCCACCCATCGTAATTTGCGCAAAATGGTACATGAAGGCTTATTCCGTGAAGATCTGTTTTATCGGCTGAACGTACTTCATTTAGAAATGCCAGCCTTACGAGAACGACCAGACGATATTTTGCAATTAGCCCGGCATTTTATTGAACGCGCCTGCACTCAGGCGCAAAAGCCCGTGTGTCGTTTGAACTCGGCCGCTTGCGCCGCGTTGTTGTCTAATCGTTGGCCTGGTAATGTCCGCCAGCTACAGAATGTCGTTTTTAGAGCGATCACTATGTCTGACCAGCGTATATTAGACGCAGCAGATTTAGATTGGGCTGAGGGTAGTATCACGGCAGACGAGGTCCATATTGATGCTGCCGAAAGCTGGGAGCTGTCCGTTAGAGAATTTGAATCAGCCTTGCTAGAAAAGCTCTACTCACAATATCCATCTAGCCGCAAACTTGCTGCCAGATTAGATACTTCACACTCGATGATCGCGGCTAAACTCAGGAAATACGGCATACCTCAAAAACGCTGATGCTTATCCTTAACATTGATTTTTGAAGGGCAATCAAGAGCAAGCAGGTAGATTTAATGAGAGTTAATGACTTGATTGTGATAAATCTTCGTCAGGCTCTTCTGGTAAGTTGACTGCAGGGATTGTATATTTTTCTTCAGCCCATGCGCCCAAATCAATTTGTTTGCAGCGATCAGAACAAAAAGGGCGGTAAGGACTAGCTTCCGACCAAACCACTTTTGTGCCGCAAGTAGGGCAATCTACAACTGTACTCATATAATTAATTCCAACTAAAGACGATCAGCGCATTGCACGATATCGCCATACAAAAACTTTTATAGGCACTCAACTCAAGTTTTATGAGTGGTGCGTAGCAAACAAAAAATTAGAAATTACAAAGTGTCAGATCAAATGGAATATCGCTTTCAAATGCCTTAGGTTTCATCGTTCCGTCTTGCGACATAAAGCGTATCCAAAGCATATATTTATTAGCAGAAATTTCTGGAATAGCGCCCATATCTTGTACTAAAGTGACGCGTAACAGCTGATAAATTTTCCCTTGTAGCATTTGCTGATAACTGCCTGTTTGTGCAATAACTTTTGTAGTTACACCAGACTCACGTAATAACCTCAGCACAATATTGATCGCATCAAATAGAGGAGCTATAGGTGCAAACCAGTTAGAGATATCGGCAAAGCGTTTTTCAGAGGTATTTTTTTGCCAGGCATGATAGCTAGGGAGATCAAATTCGCAAGCGCCGCCTGGAATAATGGTGCGACCACGAATACTCATCAACCATTCGTTATCGCGAACATTTTGCCCAGTCTTACCTGTGGAGGCAATCAGAGCACTACTTGCACGATCAACTTCATCCAGAATTTGATCCAGCATATCCGCTTGTACATTTGGATTTGATTTGAAGCTGATGAGAGTATGTTTTTGTCGTTCTAGTTCTTGCAGTAAATCAGACTTGAGGTCGGCACGACCAGCAACCTCCAGCATTTCAAAAATGGTGGACAGTGCGACGTGATGCTGCATAGGATCAGATTGATGTAGAAAAAAAGTGAATTTTTCATACAGATCTTCTAGCCGCAATAACGTGCGAATACGCTCGTTAAAAGGGTATTCGTAAACAATCAAAATAATGTCCTTGTTTAAATTGGTGCCAACGCGCAAGTGCCATGTGATTCTGAACCATGCTGAGTAAAATTACAAACGTTGTATGATGATTATTAGTCATTTTCCTCGAGATTAATCAAGGATGATTTGGCTAATTGCAGGTATTGACTGTGCAACTTTATAACCTGCTCATGAATCTGCGTTAAATCGCCCTCATTAAAAATAATATCGTCGGCGGCTTCAAGTCTTTGTTCTCGACTGACTTGAGCGCGCATGATGGCTAGTACTTGCTCTTGACTCAATCGATTTCTTGCCATAACACGGCTAATTTGAGTTTCTTCCTGGCAGTCGACTACTAATATTCGGCTGACTTTTTGTCTCCAATTACTAGATTCGACCAATAGGGGAACAACAAATATAGTGTAAGCGCCATTTACGTTTTTTGCCGCTCGATTTGTTTCTTGACGTATTAACGGGTGAAGAATATTCTCAAGTTGTAATTTCTTTGCTGGATCGGCAAATACGCATTCGCGCATTTTTGCTCGATCCATTGCTCCATCAGGTTGAATAAATTCTGCACCAAATTCATTTTGGATTGGTTCAATAGCTATTCCATTGGCTGCAGTAAGTTCATGGGCGATTAGGTCGGTATCAACCAGACTTGCGCCTAGCTCTGCGAACATATTGGCAATAGTAGTTTTACCACTTCCAATACCCCCAGTAAGACCTAAGCTAAAGGCGCTTATTGCATGCATTAGCCTAGTAATCCCAAATAGTGTTGAGACAGCGTTTTCCCCCAAATTAGCGCAATTAAACCCGCTCCTGCCAAATAAGGGCCGAATGGAATGGGATTATTTCTACCCATTTTTTTAAAAACGATCATGCTAATACCAACTACAGCACCGACGGCCGAGGAGAGCAACACAATCACTGGTAGCATGCTCCAACCCATCCACGCGCCAAGCGCTGCGAGTAGTTTGAAATCACCATAACCCATGCCATCTTTTCCAGTAGCTAGCTTAAACAACCAGTAGATCGACCATAGACTTAAATATCCAGCAACCGCGCCGATCACTGCATCAGTAAGTGGTGTAAAGGTAGTATTCAGGTTAATTAGAAGACCGCACCAAAGCAATGGTAGCGTTAGATCGTCAGGCAACAATTGAGTATCGGCATCTATAAATGTCATGGCAATTAGAAGCCAGCCAAATAATACCGCTCCCAGTCCTGCAATCCCACTGCCAAAATGCCAGACCAACAAAGCGGATATCGCGGCAGTTAGTAATTCTACTATTGGATAACGGATAGAAATTGATGCTTTGCAACCTGCGCATTTACCGCCGATTATTATGTAGCTAATGACGGGGATATTTTCTAGTGCTGTAATTTGATGTCCGCAGTGAGGACATGCAGAGCGTGGCACCATCAAATTATAGCGATCCGTATGAGGCAGTGTTTCACCCTTCTCACTGGCCACGTAATTATCGGACTCACGCTGCATCATCTTTGGAACTCGATGAATGACAACATTGAGGAAGCTACCAACCAATAAGCTTATAACCCCGATCGCGCTTGTGCTTATCCAATTTTCCGGTGCAGTAAAGAAAATTAACTGCCACATTAAACGACTTGTCCTAATTTGAAAATTGGTAAGTACATTGCAACGACTAAACCGCCAATGAGCACGCCCAATATGACCATAATCATTGGCTCCATAAGGCTCGAAAGTGATGCAACTGCCTCATCTACCTCTTCTTCATAAAAATCAGCGACTTTACCTAGCATTTGATCTAGCGAACCAGACTCCTCACCAATAGAAACCATTTGTGTAACCATATTGGGGAAAACGTTAGAGTTTTGCATCGCAACAGTAAGACTGGTACCAGTGCTCACTTCAGTTTGTATCTTAATTGTGGCATCTAAATAAACTGCATTTCCAGCGGCACCACCCACCGAATCTAATGATTCAACCAGGGGTACCCCTGCGGCAAACATCGTTGACAGGGTACGTGTCCATCTCGCAATAGTCGCCTTTCTGATGACTGCTCCAAATACAGGTGCTTGCAGGAGTAATTTATCCATAACACGTTGCATTTTTAACGAGCGTTGCCACGATTGAAAGAAAAAATATATTCCTCCGAATACACCCCCAAATATCAAATACCAATTCTTCACAAAAAAATCTGAAATAGCCATAACAAAAAGCGTCGGAGCTGGAAGTTCTGCTCCAAAGCTTGAGAACACCTGTTTGAATGCGGGCACCACCCAAATCATGATGACGGCGGTAACTATAAATGCAATAGCTAAAATGGATATTGGATAAGTTAACGCAGATTTAATCTTTGCTTTAATTGCAAGAGTTTTTTCTTTGTAAATTGCCAATCTAGTCAATAGTTCTTCCAAAATACCTGCTTGCTCACCTGCGCCAACTAAGTTGCAAAAGAGAGGATCAAAATACAAGGGAAACTTACGGAATGCCTGACTTAAGCTTGTTCCTGTTTCCACGTCACCTCTAATATCTTGTAATAGCTTGGATACCGACGGATTTTCATTTCCCTTAGCGACGATATCAAACGACTGTAGCAAGGGGACGCCAGCCCGCATCATGGTTGCTAGCTGGCGAGTAAATAAAGTTATATCTTTATCAGTAATTTTTTTACCTGAGGTATAGCTTTTTTTCTTAACCTTGCTTACTAAAACACCCTGACGTCTTAGTGTTGCGTTGACTATCGCTTCACCTCCGGCACGTAATTCGCCGCGCACAGTTTTACCAAATTTATCTTTACCTTCCCAGGCATATAAATATTCTTTAAGTTGTGATTTTTTAGGTGATGCTTTTGGTGCGGTAGCCATATTGCTATCCCATTATTCGTTTGTACAACCAAGGATTTCTTCTAAGCTTGTGAGTCCTTGCTTAACTTTTTGCAACCCAGACTTTCTGAGACTTCTTACACCTTCTTTTTCGGATTGCTTTTCAATCTCCAATGACGTTCCGTTCGCTAAGATAATCCGTTCAATTGCCTCAGTGATTGGCATAATTTGATAAATACCAACACGGCCTTTGTAGCCGCTACCACTGCAACGCTCGCAGCCTACAGGATGGTAAGGTTTCCAGGTTCCATCTAGTTCTTCATCTTTAAACCCCGCCTGAAGAAGAACTTCATCCAGCACATCGGCAGGTTTTTTACAGGTACAAAGACGTCGAGCTAAACGTTGAGCCGTTATCAAAATAACTGATGAGGCAATATTAAACGGTGCCACGCCCATATTCATTAAGCGAGTCAGAGTAGAGGGTGCATCATTCGTATGTAAGGTCGAGAAGACCATATGACCAGTTTGAGCTGCTTTAATGGCGATATCTGCAGTTTCTAAATCGCGAATTTCACCAACCATAATGACATCGGGATCTTGCCGTAAGAATGACTTTAAGGCGACTGGAAACGTTAAGCCTGCCCTATCGTTGATGTTGACTTGATTGACGCCAGGTAAATTGATTTCGGCAGGATCTTCAGCGGTTGAAATATTGATGCCCGGTTTGTTAATTACGTTAAGGCATGTATATAAAGAAACAGTTTTACCTGAGCCTGTTGGCCCAGTCACCAATACCATGCCGTACGGACGTTGTATGGCATTCATCAGAATCTCTTTTTGATCAGGATCGTAGCCTAGCGCATCAATACCCATTTGCGCTTGAGATCCATCCAAAATACGCATAACTATTTTTTCGCCAAATAGTGTTGGCAATGTGCTTACCCGAAAATCAATTGCTTTAGACGCTGATAAAACTAATTTCATTCGACCATCTTGCGGTACGCGTTTTTCAGAGATATCTAATTTAGAGATAACTTTGATACGTGAAACTAATTTATCTTTAATAGCGATTGGCGGCTGGGCTATCTCACGCAGCTCACCATCAACCCGAAATCGGATACGGAAAAATTTTTCAAAAGGTTCAAAATGTAAATCGGATGCGCCCATGTTGATAGCGTCGATTAGCATCTTCTGTAAAAATCTAACTACCGGGGCGTCGTCAACTTCTGCCGCCTGGGCATCAGACGCTGCGGAATTAATATCCTCTTCTTTGAACTCAATATCGTAGTCATCACCAGCTATATCGCTCAGGCTTTGCTCTGAGGTCTTGCCGAGTTTCTCTAACAACTTAAGTAGTACGTCGTGTTGAACAACTACAATTTCTATACCTAGGCCAGTCTGAAATTTAATTTGATCTTGAGCTGACGCATTAGTTGGATCGGAAACTGCTAAGGAAATTTTGTTGCCACGTTTGGCTAGCGCAACAATGCGCTGTGTCTGCATCAGTTTTGAGTCAACAATTTTTTCAGGTAAGGTCGCTTCGTTAAAAACACTTAGATCGACTAAAGGATAGCCAAATGTTTCAGAGCAAAATGCAGCAAGATCTCTTGCGTTGATCAAGCCGCTTTGCAGCAAGCTGTCAACAAACGGTTTTTTTTCTAATTGAGATCTTTTTTGAATGTCATCTATTTGTGATGCTGGCAAAACATTACCTTGGATTAGCGCTCTGGCAAGTCCTGAGGTTGGTAAGGCTGGAGTCGTATTCGGTAGAACTGCTGACATAAGATCTCACATAGGGGCTCTTGCGTAAATTGATCAATGTTATCGTTGCTTTAAGATAATGCAACCAAGCACCTCTTTTGTAAAGGAGTGCACATCATTTGTTTGATGCATTTTGCTTAAAAAAGTATAAATAAGCACAACTAATTAATGTAACCCATCCTAAATCACTTAGATCAGAGTCTTCAAATCAGTAAAGAATTAATGATTTCTATCAACCGAAAATTTACAAAGAGCCAATAATGCATCTTTGTATCGACTGTCTTGGAGATGCTGAATAGACTCAATCGCACGATCTGCAGCTTTTATCGCTTTTGCTCGGGTGTAGTCAAGTGCACCTGATTTAGTTATTGCTGCGAGTATCACATCAAACTTGGATTCGTCTCCTTGCTCTATGCAGGTACGAACAAGATTTTTTTCCTCGACAGTACCATTTTTCATTAAGTAAATTAGGGGCAGTGTTGGTTTTCCTTCCCTCAGATCGTCGCCTACGTTTTTTCCGATATCTGCCGCGTTACCGGAATAATCCAGTACATCATCAATTAACTGAAATGCAGTTCCAAGGGAGCGGCCATATTCTGCGGCGGCCTCAATTTGTATCGCGTCGGCACCAGAAATCAATGCGCCTACTTGTGCCGCTGCTTCAAATAATTTTGCAGTTTTTGAGCGAATTACTTGCAGATAGCGCTCTTCATTTACATCTGGGTCATGCATATTAAGTAACTGTAATACTTCACCCTCCGCGATAACATTCGTTGCATCCGCAAGGATTTGCATGATTTGCATGCTGTTAATTGAAACCATCATTTGGAAAGCGCGGGAATACAAGAAGTCGCCAACTAACACTGAGGCGGCATTACCAAACATGGCATTTGCAGTTTTTCGCCCGCGACGCATAGAGGATTCATCAACTACGTCATCGTGCAACAAGGTTGCCGTATGAATAAATTCAATAATTGCAGCTAGTTCGTGGTGCTGAGTGCCTCGATATTGATAGGCGTTAGCAACCAACAATACCAACACCGGGCGTATTCTTTTGCCGCCAGCATTGATAATATATTCAGCAATCTGGTTAACTAAAGGTACGTCAGAGTGAAGCTTATTTCTAATCACCTGATTAACCGCAGCCATGTCGGTTGCGATGGATTCTGTGATACTTATTTGAGGTGATGTTGTGGCAGACAAGGCGGTACCTGCTAAAAAAATGCGTGTGAGTACTTAAGATAAGCACAGATTATACGATGCCAAGATGATTTCGCGTCAGGCCGAAACACTACGATAATTATTCTTGCAATGACTTGCTGACACAGGCTCTAATTTGGACGTTGATTTGTAAGAATTGCCTGCGCTTATTCGTCTCAGCGACAATTTGAGGAAAGTTTTGACGTCGAAGCTAAGTCTATGTATAATTGGAGGTTTTCCCGATTTATAAGCTTCATTTTTGGTTTGTTCGGGGAATAAAAAAATCGATTATTAATATCATTTGATGAGGTTTCACATGTACGCGGTCATAAAAACCGGTGGCAAACAATATAAAGTTGTCGCTGGTGAAAAACTTAAAGTAGAACAGATACCTGCAGACATTGGCTCCGAAATCACCATTGATCAAGTGCTCGCATTGGGCGCTGGTGACACCATTAAATTTGGTGCTCCCTTGGTCGCAGGTGCTACGGTGCTGGCTACGGTAATTTCGCAAGGTCGCCACGACAAAGTGCGCATTTTCAAAATGCGTCGTCGTAAGCACTACCAAAAGCGTCAAGGCCATCGCCAAAATTACACAGAACTGCAAATCGTTTCTATCAACGGCTAATCCCGTTTGATTTAATCAGAATCCAAAGGAGCTAATAAATGGCACACAAAAAAGGCGGCGGCACCACGCGCAACGGCCGTGACTCAGAGTCAAAACGCTTAGGCGTTAAAGTTTACGGCGGCCAAACTATCAATGCTGGCGGTATCATCATTCGTCAACGCGGTACACGCGTTCACCCGGGTGAAAACGTTGGTATGGGCAAAGATCATACTTTGTTTGCATTGATCAACGGTAAAGTACAGTTTGCAATCAAAGGCGCAGCTCAGCACCAATACGCGATTGTTGTAGCAGCGTAATAGCTCGTTACAGACAGTACAATAAGGCGTAAGCCTGACGAAAAAGGCTCTGCCGTTGGTGGAGCCTTTTTAGTTTCAAAAGATCCTGTATAAATCTGTTGTCGGTATTTTAAACACGGTTTACACAAAGATTTATACAAGCTCTTTTTAGTAAGTGGTCTTGCATTGCTTGTTTTAATGGCAGGTTTTAAGCATCAAGCCACAGTTCCTGCTACTCTTTTTGACAAGGGTAGAGGATTAAGGCGCATTCGCTATTGATATTGAATTAATAATTAATTTATAACGAAGCGCGCCGAATTTATAGGTGAAACAAATGAAATTTATCGACGAAGCACGAATTGAAGTAATTGCTGGTGATGGCGGAAATGGTGTCGCCTCCTTCTGTCGTGAAAAATTCCGCCCATTTGGCGGCCCTGATGGTGGTGATGGCGGTAAAGGCGGCAGCATTATTGCGGTGGCTGATCGCAACATCAACACATTAGTTGATTTTCGCTACGCAAAATTACACAAAGCGCGCGATGGGGAAAACGGTCGTGGTGCAGATTGCTATGGTAAAGGTGCGGACGATATTTTGCTACGTATGCCAGTCGGTACCTTGATTATTGATCGAAATACGGATGAATTGATTGCTGATTTAACCGAGCATGAGCAACAAGTCGTATTGGTCAAAGGCGGCGAAGGCGGTTGGGGGAATATTCACTTTAAATCGTCGACCAATCGTGCGCCGCGTCAACGTGGCGACGGCAAAGAAGGCGAACGTCGTGAATTACGTTTAGAGCTGAAAGTGCTGGCTGACGTTGGTTTGCTCGGCTTGCCAAATGCCGGTAAATCTACGTTTATTACCGCAGTATCGAACGCGCGTCCTAAGATTGCTGATTATCCGTTCACGACATTGCATCCTAATTTGGGTATGGTTCGTGTCAGCCACGAAAAAAGTTTTGTGATTGCCGATATCCCTGGTTTGATCGAGGGCGCTGCGGATGGCGCTGGCCTGGGTATCCAATTTTTAAAGCATTTACAACGCACAGGTTTGCTGCTGCATATCGTTGATCTGGCACCATTTGATGACAGCGTTGATCCGGTCAAAGATGCAAAAGCGCTGATCAAAGAACTGCGTAAATATGACGAATCTTTATACGAGAAGCCGCGCTGGTTGGTGTTGAATAAGCTCGATATGCTGAACGAAGAAGAGCGTAAAAAGAAAGTTAAAGACTTCGTAAAACGTTTTGGCTGGAAAGGTCCGGTATTTGAGATTTCTGCCTTAAATCGTGAAGGCTGTGAAGATTTAGTCACTGAAATTTACGCCTATCTTGCTGAAAAACGCATGCAAGAACAGCGTTCGCAAGAGACTCAGATGAAAGAAGAAGCGCAGGGTATTTTATCGATCGATCCTGACGATCCTCGCTTTAAAGTGCTTGATTGAGTTTCAGCTGAATTTCAATTGAGCTTCAGTTGAACTTCAACTGAGCTTCATCCCCAGTCGTCGCTGCACTCGCAGCGACGTTCTCCATACAGTTTTGTTCGTAGCGCACACCTATGCATTCTGTCATCCAGCAAGCCAAGCGGCTTATCATCAAAGTTGGCTCTTCTCTAGTGACCAACGATGGTAAGGGTCTAGACCACCAAGCGATACAAAAGTGGGCGGCGCAAATTGCAGAATTGCGACAGATGGGCAAAGAGGTTGTGCTGGTCAGTTCCGGTGCGATTGCTGAGGGGCGTCAGCGCCTAGGATTTGATAAGCGCCCGACTGGCATTCACGAATTACAAGCCTGTGCCGCAGTCGGCCAGATGGGGCTCGCGCAAATTTACGAAAGTAGTTTTCGCGCACACGGCATAGGTACCGCCCAGATTTTGCTGACGCACGCCGACTTGGCTGACCGCGAACGTTATCTGAATGCGCGCTCCACCTTATTTACGCTGCTGCGTTTTGGCATCGTCTCCATCATTAATGAAAACGATACGGTCGTTACTGATGAAATCAAGTTTGGCGACAATGACACTTTGGGCGCATTGGTAGCGAACTTGATTGAAGGTGACGCGCTGATTATTCTGACGGACCAAAAAGGATTGTACACTGCCGATCCGCGCAAACATCCCGATGCGCAATTTGTGCATGAAGCTAAAGCGGGCGATCCCGCGTTGGAGGCCATGGCTGGCGGCGCTGGTTCTAGCTTAGGAAGCGGCGGTATGCTGACTAAAATCCTGGCAGCAAAACGCGGCGCTAGTTCTGGTGCGCATACGGTGATTGCCTGGGGACGTGAAGAGAATGTTCTGGTTCGCCTTGCTCAGGGCGAAGCGATTGGTACGCAATTAATTTCTCAGATGGCGCCGTTGGCAGCACGTAAGCAATGGATGGCAGATCATTTGCAAACCGCTGGACAATTGATATTAGACGCTGGCGCAGTTCAAAAATTGAGCCGTGAAGGTAAATCCTTATTGCCTATCGGCGTGTTGGATGTCAAAGGTGAGTTTGGTCGAGGTGCCGTAGTCACTTGCTATAACGAAGCGGGGCAGGCAATTGCCCGCGGACTCAGCAATTACACCAGTACAGAAGCGCGCCGGATTAAGCGCCACCCGTCCACCGAGATTGCACAAATTCTTGGTTTTGTGGAAGAGCCAGAATTGATCCATAGAGACAACATGGTGTTGCTTTAACCAAGATTTTCCATTACGCGCACCAGAGGTGCTATCTGAGTGCTGGCGGCGCATTTTCGGTCATTTTTGACGCTCTTCGTTGCTCATGGCTGGCGATGAGCGCCTTATTTACAACAAACTCATATCAAAACTGCCTCGAAAAGTCCATCCGTCATCAACTCAAATCCTAATGGAAAATCTCGGTTTAATCTGGTTTCAGTTGAAAGCGAATCAAGTAAAACGAGGAGGTGGAGTTAGTACGTTGCTGGCGCTATTTCTTCGGATACTTAAAATAAAATGAAAAAAATGAGGGGGCGTATTGATATACTTCCCCTCATTTTATTAAAAATCACTCTATTGTCCAATGATTCTATGGACAATTAAATATACTAGTGATGAGTATATGTTAATTAACCTAATTGTCGTGTTCTCAAAAAATGTTATAGCTGTTTGCAAATGCTGCGTTGACCATTGCTGCTATACAGCGACTGGCAAGCTAGACTTCAGTAGTTAAAGCGGCTTTAGTGGTTGCCGTTTTTTTAGTCGTTCTAGCATTGCAGGCGCTTTTCCTGCGATGGTGTTGCCCTCGCAAAAATAATCCGAAAATAAAGTCGAATGTTGTTTGTTCGCTGCTAATGCTTGAATGCTATCCCACTGATTGCGGCGAGAACGTGACCAACTGCCATCTGCGCGCCCGAATGCGTACAGTTTTTTCTCGTAAGTGCTGCAGCGAATTCCCTCATAACTGACATTCTTCGCACCAGAACTGCTGATCGATACCAGTGTGTACCTGACGATGCCATCGCTGGTAATCGTCAGCGATTTAGCATCGACAGAAAACGCCTGATTATCACTGTTATAAAACGGCAGCAGATTCGTGGCTTGAGGCGCTTCAGGAAGTTGCAAGGCAACTTCTTTCCACTCCTTCTCTGCATCCTCGTCGTCCATGGGTTGCGCATGCAAAGGTGCAAGCAAGCTAGCCATCAATATCAAACCTAACATCGGGTTTTTGATCGTAGTGCGTGAAGTTATTTTTCGCATCGTTGTTTGTGTCATCTTTTGCGCCATCATCATAGTCACTCAGGTTTATCTTGCGCAGCAGGTAGCTCTACTATTGCCGGCGCGATTTCGATCTCACTTTTCTCTGCGTCTGTATCTGTATCCAACCCGGCTTGTAGCTTGGCCGGACCATTAGCCTGGCGCGCAGTCCCCAAGCGCTCAGTACGATGAACAAAGTGCGACAATTCCTGCAGAGCCAATTGATAAACGCCCCGTTTAAATTCAATCACTACGTCCAGCGGCACCCAATACTCGTGCCAGCGCCAGGCATCAAACTCAGGATGATTGCTGGCACGCAGGTTAACGTCACAATCGCGCCCCAGCATCCGTAGCAAAAACCAGATTTGTTTTTGCCCACGGTAATGTCCACGGATTTCACGTTTGATGAAATGATCGGGCACCTCATAGCGCAGCCAGTCGCGGGTACGACCGATGACTTTGACATGCTCAGGCAACAAACCGGTCTCTTCTTCCAGCTCGCGAAACATCGCTTGCTCGGGTGATTCTCCGTATTTGATACCGCCTTGCGGAAACTGCCAGGAGTGCTCTCGCACCCGTTTGCCCCACCAAACTTCGTTGTTGGCGTTGAGCAATATAATGCCTACGTTAGGCCGGAAGCCTTCACGATCTAGCATGATCTTACCTCGAAACTTTCTGCCACTAAACGTTCTGTTACCCCAATTTGTCATTGGAATTGTTATGACACCAATCAACAAAGTGCTTGTAAATACACAGAAAAAATTGGCCGTTTTGATTTTATAAAAACGTCATTTTTTTCACTTCAAGTCGTCACTCTGTCGATATCACGTCGATGTCATATCGATCTAACGCTGATTTCAGGTTTATTTCACACCTATCAAGCGTTTTTCCATCATCAAATTGGTAAACAGTGGGCGCATTAGTCAGCTAATCCTTTAAAATTGAGTCGATTATAACCCTCAATTTTTGAAAAGAATCATTGTCATGCGCGCTACACGATTTTTTATTTCCACTTTAAAAGAAGCTCCTGCCGATGCTGAAATCGTCAGCCATAAACTGATGATGCGTGCCGGGATGATTAAACGTCTTGGTTCCGGTATTTATAACTATATGCCGATGGGTTTGCGTGTGATCCGCAAAGTCGAGGCGATCGTCCGCGAAGAGATGAATCGTGCCGGTGCGATTGAAATGTTAATGCCCGTGGTGCAACCTGCAGAGCTGTGGCAAGAGACTGGCCGTTGGGACAAAATGGGGCCGGAGCTGATGCGCGTCAAAGACCGGCACGGTCGTGACTTCGTAATCCAGCCAACGTCGGAGGAAGTAATGACGGACGTCGCCCGCGCTGACATCAAATCCTATCGTCAGCTGCCGCTGAATTTTTATCATATCCAAACCAAGTTTCGTGATGAACGTCGCCCCCGTTTTGGTTTGATGCGTGGTCGTGAATTTACGATGAAAGACGCTTACTCTTTTGATCGTGACGTCGAAGGCATGAAAAAATCCTATCAGGCGATGTATGACGCTTATGTCAGAGTATTCAATCGGTTTGGCTTAGAGTTCCGCGCCGTGGCTGCGGATAACGGCGCGATTGGCGGCTCTGGCTCGCATGAGTTTCACGTTATTGCAGAGACGGGCGAAGACGCTTTGGTGTATTGCCCGACGTCCGATTACGCAGCGAATATGGAAGCTGCCGAGGCCGTATCTTTGTTCACGCAACGTCAGGCTGCAACACAAGTCCTGACTAAAACGGCGACACCAGGCAAGGCCAAGTGTGAAGACGTAGCAGCTCTGTTGAATATCCCGCTGGAGCGCACAGTTAAATCGATTGTGCTGACGGTCGAGACAGAAGAAAAAGAAAAAATCACTAAACAAGTCTGGCTATTATTACTGCGTGGCGATCACGATTTGAATGAAATCAAAGCTAATAAAGTCGCCGGTTTAGCCAATTATCGCTTTGCCACAGAAGATGAAATTGTGGAGCATTTCGGAACCAAGCCAGGCTATCTCGGACCTATCAACACTAAATTACCCGTCAACATTGTGGCAGATCGTACCGTCGCCATGATGGGGGATTTTGTGTGTGGCGCGAATGAAGAAGACTTCCATTACACCGGCGTAAATTGGGAACGTGATTTGCTCGAGTCTTTGGTCGCGGATTTGCGTAACGTAGTTGCTGGCGACCCCTCCCCAGATGGTAAAGGTGTATTAGCGATCCAGCGCGGGATTGAAGTTGGTCATGTGTTTCAACTAGGTACGCGTTATTCGCAAGACATGAAAGCCACTTTCTTAGATGAAAACGGTAAACCGCAGTTTTTACAAATGGGTTCTTACGGCATCGGCGTGACCCGGATTTTGGGTGCAGCGATTGAGCAAAATTTTGATGAAAAAGGCATAGTCTGGCCGCTGGCACTGGCACCTTTTGAAGTCGTACTTTGCCCGATGGGCATGGATAAAAGTGAAGCCGTCAAAGCAGAAGCAGAAAAGCTATACCAAGCCTTGCTGGATGCAGGCGTTGATGTCATGTTTGATGACCGCGGCGAGCGCCCGGGTGCGATGTTCGCTGATTGGGAGTTGATCGGCGTGCCGCACCGTGTCGTGATTGGTGACCGTGGTCTGAAAGAAGGCAAGCTGGAATATAAAGGTCGTCGGGATGCAGAGGCGATCGAATTACCTGTTGCTGAGATGCCTGCGTTTATCCAATCTAAGATTCAAGGGAAATAAGATACAAGGATGGAGTATTTTATAAGGTCCATATCTTTCCTGCTTAATAAGCCAGTTTTTAATGATACTCCCGTAAAAATCGGTAATTTTCATAGAAAATCTGGTTTTTTGAGTCGCTTGCTTAGTGCGTTTGGTCTGTGTGCTTTTCTGACTGCCGGTCCGGTAATGGCTGGCAATCAGAAAGAAGAAGCGATGGCAGATTCGGTACGGCTGGCTTTGTCCAAAGCCGTTACCGATTCGCGCCCGCCCAAACCTAGTTTCGACAATATCAATGAGCGCATCGATTATTTGCTGTGGTTGGGCGAGATGTCCGACCGCCTTAAGCGCAGGATTCCTGACGCGAAGACAAGGCAAGAATTGCTGGAAGCGATATGGTACGAATCCAAACGCGCAGGGCTAGAACCAGCGATGGTGTTAGGACTGATCCAGGTCGAATCCGCTTTTCGTAAATACGCGACATCGGTGGTCGGCGCCCGCGGCTTTATGCAGGTCATGCCATTTTGGTCGAAGACGATTGGTGACGGTGACGCACAAAAGCTATTCCAGATGCAAACCAATCTACGCTATGGTTGCTCGATTTTGCGCTTGTATATTGATATGGAAGCAGGCAATTTATATCTTGCTTTAGGGCGCTATAACGGTAGCCGTGGACGCCCGGAATATCCGAATGCGGTATTAGCCAATTGGAAGAATTGGGAATACAAAAAAGACGCAACTAAAAACTAAAAAAGAAGTCAGACAAGTACGGAGCTGGAATAAAAATGGACTAAAAAAAGGTGAAGCATTGCGTTTAAATGAAAAAAATCCGGTACGCTGGACGTGGTTTTTAGTCATTATCGGAGTGCATATTGCCTTTCTTTTTTTGTGGCCAAAAGCAGAATCACGGCATGAAAAAAAGCCAGCATTGACGGAGCTGGTAATTCAATTACTGCTCCAGCCCACACATCTTCCGCTCTTAAAGCAACTACCACCGGTAGCGACTTCCCGCCAGATTAAGCCGGTATTACCGATTGACCCAAAAAATAATCCATCTAAAAAAGATTTAGCGAAGCCATTAGCATCGCAAAATATTTCCATACCGATCACAGACGAAAGTCTGGCGAATACGCCGATTACGTCGACTACTAATCCGGCGATCAGCTCAGAGACTAAGCTTAATTTAGATGTACGTAAGATCAGTAAGGATCTGTTAGCAGAGCAACGTCCCACCCAATTCCCTGCCAGGCCCGCCGCATCTTCTTTCATTGCTTTTGCAAATAATGTGGCAGCGGCAGCGAGACCGCGAGACACCACCGCACAGAATTTTGTGATGCCAGACGGTACTCATATCACTAAAATGATTACACCCAGCGGTACCTATTGCGTGATCGCCGCTAATGCAGCCGGTGGCAGCACAATCATTGCGCGAGAAATTTCCAGGGTGGTTAATTGCGGTAATTTATAAAGGAGGCGCTTTGGATTTAAATCTTACAAAACCACTGCGCTGGCCCTACTTACTATTGATTGCCGCAATCCATGGTGCTTTATTTTTTGCATGGACGGACACGACGGTTTATAAAAAAGCGAACGAGCCATCATCTGCACTTTTTGTAGTTCTGATTCCTGGCAATGCATTAGTGGTGCCTCAGAAAAAAGATGTGCATGAGTCAGAGAGTAAGCCAGCTTTCAACGGGCAAGAGAATGTACTAAAACATCATGAGCAAAAAATAATCGCATCCTCGGTTACTGTCATCAAAAACGAGAAGATCGCTAAGACCAAAACAACTAATGCACCTGTCAACACACCAATGATAGCGACTGAGAGCCAAGCAAGGCCCACAGCACCAGGAAGTCAGGCGATGGTTGATAAAGGCCTCAACACCGATATAACTAACATCACCAAGGGATTAAAAACCGATTTTGAAGCCCGTGATCGCGTTACCCTAAAACCATCTGCATCTCCGATGAGTAAGCTGGGGCAAAAAATCGCAGCAGCAGCGACCACGCAAAGAGAGGGCTATCACGAGGAGCGTGTGCTCCTAGGCGATGGTCGCCCAGTCACCAAAGTTATTACCCCGTATGGAACTTACTGCATATTGCACAGAAAACCAGGAGAAATCATTGGCAATGAGTTGGCCGCGGTGCCAGTAACTTGTGGCAATTTGTAGGCGATCAATCTACGTAGCGGAGATCAGGCTCGGAAGGGGTGGATTGAATATACTCCCCATTATTTTTTAAAAATATGCCTGATTGTCCAAATCTTATCTGGACAATTAGAAAATACCCTACCCGAGTATTTTCTAATTAAAAACAAAAAAGCCCGCGCGATGCGGGCTTTTTTGTTTGGGATTGGGATTGCGATGAAGCCTGCAATACGCCAATAAGTCGCCCAAAACGACTGCGGTCAAATTAAGACAGGTGACCGGAAATCAGCTTTGTCATTTCAAACATAGAGACTTGAGCTTTGCCGCCGAAGACAGCTTTCAATTTGTCATCTGCATTGATGTTGCGTTTGTTTGCTTCATCTTGCAGCTTGTGCTTCTTGATGTATTCCCATACTTTTTTGGTGACTTCAGTACGAGGAATCGGCGCTGCGCCGATGACTGCTGCCAAAGTTGGCGAGATCGTCATTGGTTTCATAAATGCTGCATTTGGCTTACGTGCAGGTGCGTCTGCCTTAGCTGCTTTAGCCACTTTAGCTGCTGCTACTTTTTTAACTGCCGCTGGCTTTTTCGCCGCTGCTGCTGGCGCTGCTGGTTTTTTTGCCACTGGTTTTTTTGCTGCTGTTGCCATATTGAGGCTCCTTCACAAGTATCTTGGAAAATGCGCCGTTTCACGCATCGCTAATAGTGGTGCGCTTTGCAGAGTGATGCAAGTGTTTTTTGTGGCTTTTTGTATAAAATGTGTCGTAATTAGCAGAGCGCAGTGCTGTAGAGTGAAAAAAACCGAATTACGCCTTAAATTTACATATTTTCAGGGCGGTATTCGGTCTGCAGTCTTGCAGTGTTACGGTTTGTATAGGCGCTAGCAGAGGGCGCCATAGAGCACCATAGAGCGCTGGTATTGCCTCTGCGTTTATCTTGATTTGCCCGGCATCATGCCTTTCATGCTGCGCATCATCTTCATCATACCGCCGCCTTGCAGCTTCTTCATCATGCTTTGCATTTGTTCAAATTGGGCGAGCATGCGGTTGACTTCTTGAATCTGGACGCCTGCACCCATTGCAATCCGGCGTTTGCGCGATGCTTTGATCAAATCTGGTTTTGCTCTTTCTCTTGGCGTCATGGAATTGATCATACCTTCCATGCGACGCACACTTTTTTCTGCCTGATCCATATTCGCGCCACTCGCAGCTTGCTGCATTTGCGCAGGCAGTTTGTCCATCAAATTGGACAAGCCGCCCATCTTTTTCATTTGCGATAGCTGTAGCTTGAAGTCATTCATATCAAACTTACCGCCACCTTTGATCTTGTGCGCCAGATCTTGTGCTGCTGCGACGTCCATGCCTTTTTGAGCGGATTCGACCAGGGCGAGAATATCGCCCATGCCCAAAATGCGGTTCGCCATGCGGACTGGATCGAAGGCTTCTAAGCCATCTAGTTTTTCCGCCACACCCGCAAATTTAATTGGTTTTCCAGTGATATGACGTACCGACAATGCAGCACCACCGCGCGAATCGCCATCTAGTTTGGTCAGCACGATACCTGTTAAGGGCAATGCGTCATTAAAGGCTTTTGCCGTGTTGACCGCATCTTGCCCGAGCATGGCATCGACGACAAACAGGGTTTCTATCGGTTTGACCGCAGCATGTATCGCGGAGATTTCTTGCATCATTGCTTCATCAATACCTAGACGACCGGCTGTATCAATAATCAGCACGTCGTGGTAATGCTTTTTTGCAAAATCCAGCGCAGCTAAAGCGATATCAACTGGCTTGTCGGTCGGCAGCGTCGGGAAGAAGTCAGCGCCTACTTGCGCAGTCACAGTTTGTAGCTGACCAATCGCAGCCGGACGATACACGTCGGCAGAGACGGTTAAAACTTTTTTCTTTTTTTGCTCGCGTAAATATTTGGCGAGCTTACCGACTGTGGTCGTTTTACCTGCACCCTGCAAACCTGCCATCAAAATAATTGCCGGAGGTTGGGTCGCAAAGCTGAGTTGATAGGCTTCGGGGCCGAGATCGGCACCCATTAAGCTGGCTAATTCCTTTTGCACCACGCCGACCAGCGCCTGGCCCGGCGTGAGCGAACTGATGACCTCTTCGCCCAAGGCTTTTTCTTTGACGCGGGCGATTAAATCACGTACCGCAGGCAAGGCAACGTCGGCCTCCAGTAAAGCCATACGTACTTCGCGCAACATCTCGGCGGTATTGGATTCAGTTAAACGAGCTTCGCCGCGCATGGTTTTCACCACTTTGGCAAGGCGTTGGGTCAGATTATCGAGCATGGATGAGATTTAATTTTCAGATAAATTATGGATGCAGCAACATTTAGAGCGAAATTCGGGTGCGCTAATCAGGCTAGCATTTTACCTGATCGAGCGTTCTGCTTGTTCCAATTCTGGAATAGGGCGGCAAACCCTTCGTACAACTTGTAAAAATCCCAAATAGTACGATGTAGTTGCCTAAGATTAAACACCGATGCGTAGTATTACCGATGTTGGACATGGTTTTGTCCTGTTTAATCCTAGCGGTGTATTGCGGGGTTTGATTGCTGCTCAATATTGCCTAATATTGTGTAAGGCATCGCGAGTGTTTGAATTCAAACAGATGTGTCAAAAAACTCAAACCTAGCTAATTACAGTTAAACACAAAAAATAAAATATAAAAAAGAGAGTTCATTTCACTCATGTCGAGGAAATTTTCTTTCATAACAGGAGACAAATATGCTGCGATCTACATGGTATTTTTCGGCCAGGCTGTGCGCATCCCTGGCTTTGGTGTCCTCAACGCTGGGTGCTGGCGGTTTTGCCTATGCCGAAGATGGCGTAAGTGAGAGCACGATTTTACTGGGGCAGACGGTTGGTTTGACAGGGCAAATTGCCGGGCCCGTTAAAGAGATGAATGCAGGCGCAAATGCCTATTTTGCTTACATCAATAAAAATGGTGGCGTGAACGGACGGAAGATTGAAGTCCGCACACTCGATGATAAGTTTGAGCCAGCGCTTGCCGCGAGTAATGCTGAGATACTCATTAAGAAAGAGCATGTATTTGCCTTATTCCTCTCCCGTGGTACGCCACATACCGAGGCCTTGCTGCCGCTATTGGCCGAGAATAAAATCCCCTTGATTGCGCCAAGCACGGGGGCAACTTCATTTCATGCGCCAATCAACCATTATCTCTTTAATGTCCGCGCCAAATATAGAGATGAAGTCACGCGAGGTGTCGAGCAATTTAATACGGTAGGCATTAAAGAGATCGGTGTATTGCATGTCGACGATAGTTTTGGCAATGATGGACTGGTCGGTTTTAATCAGGCAATGGCGAAATACAATCTGACTCCCGCCGTGGTCGCAAAATACGATCGTGCCAAACCGGATATCGCCGCCGCTGTGGCTGTGGTGACTCAAAGTAAAGCAAAGGCCTTGATTCTCGTCGGGTCTGCTGCCACTAGTGCCGATTTAATTAAAGCCATAAGGGCTCAAGGTAGTGCGATACAAATCATGACCTTATCCAATAATTCATCACAATCCTTTGTAGATAATTTAGGTAAAGCAGGCACTGGAATTATGGTGTCGCAAATCATGCCAGCACCGAATTTATCCTCCAGCGTATTGGGGCAGGAGTTCAAAACGATTGCGATTGCACAAGGCGTCAACCCATCTTATGCAGCAATGGAAGGTTTTGTCGCTGCGAAAGTCATAGTAGAAGGCTTACGACGCGCGGGGCGCAATCCGACGCGCGAAAGTCTGATCCATGCTCTGGAGGCGATGCATCATTTCGACGTCGGTGGTGTCATGCTGGGCTACTCAGAGCAAGATCATAGCGGTAGCGAATTTGTTGAACTGACGATGATAGCTAAGGATGGTAAGTTCTTGCGTTAAGCATGGTTGATGAGTAGTAAACTTTGTCGTGGTACTGAAATCCTTGCTCAACCACGCGATCAGCGTCCTCAGTGCCGATTGCCAAGACATAGTAGAAATGATGCGTTAGAATTCACGCTCGGAGATGGCATTCCTCCTGCATTTTTTCGCTAACCGCTCTAGGTCAACATACCCTAGTGCTAATGATGCCTACATTTGTCCCTGATCAATTGGGAAGGTGTAGGCGCATAGTCAACATAGCGATTTTCAATTGATCCGGTTTTGTCTTATAGTCCAAGATAAAGATATAACAGGATTCGCATGAAAACCTCAAAACAAACCAGACCTCCGAAATCTCTTCAAAGTATTAATTCATCTCGGCCGATTGCGCAACTGGCGATCGTGCCTTACATGGTCAAATGGATTTTATTGGCCACCGCAGTCGCGGCGCTGGCAGGGACGGCGTCTGCTTTTTTTCTGTTCGCGCTGGAGTGGGCTACCAATACCCGGCTGACATACCGCTGGCTGATTGCATTATTGCCTGTGGCTGGTTTTGTTGTAGGTTGGCTGTATCTCAAATTGGGGCAGCAGGTAGAGGCTGGTAATAATCTCTTGATCGATGAAATCCACGATCCTAAAAAATTGATTCCATTGCGTATGGCACCGTTAGTACTAGCTGGCACAGTAGTGTCACATTTGTTTGGCGCCTCTGTCGGACGCGAGGGTACGGCGGTACAAATGGGCGGCGCTCTGGCGGATCAATTAACACAGCTATTCAAACTTAAACACGAAGACCGCCGGATTATTTTAATGGCAGGCATCAGCGCAGGTTTCGCTTCGGTATTTGGGACGCCTTTAGCAGGTGCGATTTTTGGATTCGAAGTGTTGGCGATTGGTCGCTTGCGTTACGACGCGATTTTGCCTTGTCTGGTGGCAGCGATCGTGGCTGACCAGGTAGGTTTGCTTTGGGGGCCAATTTTAGACATACACCATACACATTATGCGATTCCTTTTATCCCCGCTATATCCGCCTGGGGATTGGTCGCGATGCTAATCGCAGGAATACTGTTTGGATTGGCCGGGAAGATATTTGCAGATGCAACTCATAGTCTAAGTGCCTTGATGAAGCGGCTGATTCACTACGCGCCGCTGCGACCTTTTATAGGTGGTGTAGTGGTCGCTGCTGCGTTCTGGTTGTTGGGTAGCGATAGCCGGGTAGATCGTTATATAGGCTTGGGTATTCCCGCTATCGTAGAGGCTTTTCAGCATCCTTTAGCGTCTTATGATTTTGCTGCCAAGATGCTATTTACCATTGTGTCGCTGGGAACTGGCTTTAAGGGTGGCGAGGTTACACCACTGTTTTATATCGGTGCTACGTTGGGAAATGCGCTTGCGCCGCTACTGAATATGCCTTTCCCTTTATTGGCAGGCGTTGGTTTTGTCGCGGTATTTGCCGGTGCTGCGAATACGCCGATTGCTTCTACTTTAATGGCGATGGAGCTGTTTGGTGCCGAGGTTGGCGTGTATGCGGGGATTGCCTGTGTGGTCAGTTATTTGTTCTCAGGACACACCGGCATTTATCGCTCGCAACGGGTGGGACAAGCAAAACATTTGCATGCTAATCTGGATGCAGCTGCGGGAGCGAGGCCGGTGAAACTTAGTGAGTTTCACAATCAGGCCAAGGATCTCGCCACAACATCAAAAAAGAATAAGCCCTGATAAGCTATCTTGCGTTTGTGTTCTAAATTGAATTCAATTTGTGTCTGTGCGAAAAACGGCAAACTTTTTCGTTTTAGCTCCGGATTATTCTGGTTCGTCAGAATAATCCGGGTAACTAGCCCGGCCAAGATGATAAAAATCAATGACTTGCAAAATAATCGAAGCTGGCACAAAGTCTGCTATACCCGTTGTACAAATCAATAATAGTCAGGAGACCATCATGTTTAAAAAAGCTATCGCCACGTCCCTCGTTTTATCCATTTCTGCTGCATTCGCCGGCGCCGCTCAGGTAGAAGATGTTGTGCGATTGGGCAATCTCAAATTTGCTCATTACGGCGCAGTGTCTTATATCAAAGAGATCGCGCCAAAATGCGGTATCAAAGTCGATGAAAAAGTATTCCCCAAAGGCCTCGATGCGATGCAAGCAGTAATCGCTGGCGAACTGGATGTGGCCGCTGTGTCGTCTGAAGCCGTGATCTCTGCCAGAGCCAGCGGTGCACCTATCTACATCGTTGCTGGATTTGCCAAAGGTGGTGCACGTTTGGTGACACGTCCTGATTTAGGAATCAAAACCGTTAAAGAATTAAAGGGTAAAAAAGTCGGCGTTACCCGTGGCGGTATTCAGGATATTTTGCTGGCGGCAGAGTTGTCGCAAAATGGCTTAAGTTATTCTGATCAACCGGGCAAAGATGTGCAGATTATTTATCTTGGCTTTCCTGATTTGAATCAAGCTTTGCTTGGTAAAAATGTCGATGCCATCATGCAATCTGAACCATATTCGGCGCAAGCAATTAACAAAGGTTTTGGTGCAGAACTGATCAAACCTTACGACACACCAATTGGTGAGCCAGTACGCACGATGGTCATGACAGAAAAATTCTATAAAGAGAACCGCCCACTCGCAGAAAAATTTATGCGCTGTTTTGTAGAGGCGACTAAAACCTTTATCGATAACAAAGACCTGGCCGAAAAATATGTCCGCGAAACGATTTTCAAAGGACAAATCACAAAAGAAGATTTTGTCAACGCGATTGGCAATTCTCCTTATTCCTACGATGTCACGCCAGAGCATATCCAGATCACTACGGATCTGATGCAAAAATATGGCGTCGGCAAAATGACTAAGCCACCCGTCGCTAAAGATTGGGTCAAAACAGATTTGCTCGACGCTGCAAAAAAATCGCTTAATATCAAATAGGCTGACATAGTTACGGCTAAGGTAACCGGAGTAATGCCCGTATCTCTTAGCCGTCAATGATCGTCTCCGATGGATGCTTGCCATTCATCGACAGCATTTTCTCTATAAGGAAGCAATATGAAGAAATGGCGTGAAATCGGCGCGGGCTTAGTGGTGCCTGCGGTCTTAATTTTGTTCTGGCATGTGGTCACGACAATGGGTTGGGTTAATCCACAAGTCCTGCCATCACCTTGGGCTGTGGTAAAAAAATGGTGTGAGTATGCCTCACCTATGGAAGCCTTTGATCCGGCGACGATGTCCCGTCTGGGTTGGCTGGTATCGGGTGAATTGATACGCGACACGATTGGCAGTATGTACCGCGTGGTAGTCGGTTTTGTGGTCGGCGCTGGTTTGGCCTTGCCGTTAGGTTTGGCGATGGGTGCTAGTCAGCGCGCCTATGCCTGGATGAATCCCTTAATGCAAGTACTGCGACCTATCCCTCCGATTGCGTATATTCCTTTGTCGATTTTATGGTTTGGACTGGGTAATCCACCAGCGATATTTTTGATCGCGATCGGCGCATTTTTCCCTGTTTTGATGAATACGATTGCTGGCGTACGTGATGTTGACGGTATTTATATCCGTGCAGCGCGCAATCTGGGGGCGAGCCAAACAACCTTATTCTTGCGAGTCATGTTGCCTGCCGCTGTGCCATATATTTTGTCGGGTGTGCGTATCGGCATCGGTACCGCTTTTATCGTTGTGATCGTGTCAGAAATGATCGCGGTTAATAATGGCCTTGGCTTTAGAATTTTAGAGGCGCGTGAGTATTTCTGGTCGGACAAAATTATTGCCGGCATGATCAGTATCGGTATGCTGGGCCTGGCAATTGACCTGGCGATGAACAAACTGAATAACCATTTGCTGCGCTGGCACCGTGGTCTGGAGAATTAATATGACAAGCCCAAATCCTGTACAGATCAAAGTCAATGCGGTGAATAAAATTTTCACCACTAGTGACCGTGAGGTGGTCGCCCTCAAAGATATTCAATTAGAGATTCCAGAAGGTCAATTTGTTTGTTTGCTGGGGCCATCGGGTTGCGGCAAATCGACTTTATTGAATGCTGTAGCGGGTTTCTCTTTACCGACCAGCGGGACGATTACAGCGGAAGGGAAGTTAGTCACTGCGCCGGGGCCAGATCGTGGCATGGTATTCCAGGAGTACGCACTTTTTCCTTGGATGACGGTAGAGAAAAACATCGCATTTGGACTAGAAATAAAAGGCGTCAGTAAGTCAGAAATCCAGAAAAAAGTCTCAGATTTATTAGCGATGCTGGGCTTAAGTGATTTTAAAAGCCGTTTTCCTAAAGACCTGTCTGGCGGTATGCGTCAGCGGGTAGCGATTGCCCGCGTACTGGCATTAGATTCGCCCATCATGTTGATGGATGAGCCATTCGGTGCGCTGGATGCCTTGACCCGCCGTAATTTGCAAGATGAGTTGTTACGCATCTGGTCTGAGCTAAAAAAGACGATTATTTTTGTCACGCATAGCATAGAAGAAGCGATTTATCTGGCGGATCGGATTGTCGTCATGACCTATCGTCCCGGTACGGTCAAACGCGACCTGATGGTGGAGTTGCCGCGTTTGCGTGATCCGTCTTCTGCCGAGTTCAATCTGCTTAAACGTGAGTTAGGCCAACTGGTGATGGAAGAGCAGCAACGCCACCACACGGATGAGCTGAAAATGGCGGTAGTCGATTAAACTTTTAAAGTTAATCTCTTAAAACTATATCGTCACATTTTATTAGGCCAACTCATCCCAATGCGACGTACATCTGACTCGCATCAACCAGCTACGCTGCTATCTGGCAGTGTAGTTGTCGCCTTTGCCTTATTAATATGTGCCGTGCTGTTTATCCTTGGTGCATATTGGTGGGCATCTGGCAAAGCACGGGAAGAAATCCGCTCCGCCGGAGACCGGCATTTGCAGATCATCTCCCTCGATCTGGAATCGGTGCTTGAGCGTTACGAAACCTTGCCGTACGCATTAGCGTATCTGCCTTTGGCCTCACAAATCCTGGCGACGCCCGGCGATGCGCAGAAGCTGGCACAATTTCATGCAGCGCTGAAAGACATTCAACAGCAATCCAAGCTCGCAGCGATTTATCTGATGGATAAAAACGGTAACACCATTGCTGCTAGCAATTGGGATACGCCGCAAAGTTTTATGGGGCAGAATTTTAGTTTTCGTCCGTATTTTAAAGAGGCAATACAGGGCGGTACCGGACATTTTTATGCGATCGGCAATACCACCAGCGTCCCCGGATATTTTATCTCGCAGCCGGTATTCGGCGATGGTAATGGGGATGACAATGTGGGTGAAAGCGCGGATAAAAACGCGGATGAAAATACCCATCAACTGGCCGGCAAAAAGCTGGACAGTATCCGCTCTGCTGTTCACAATCTCAATCGTTCGCCTAAACGCACTCCCATTGGTGTCATCGCCGTCAAGATTAGTCTTACCGAATTTGAAAAAGCCTGGCGTAGCAGTGAAGAGCCGATTGCCTTGAGCGACCAGCATGGCGTGATTTTTTTAAGCAATCGTCCAGCTTGGCAATACCATAGTTTGCAAACGCTGAATGACGATGTGCAGAGATTGATTGCGCAGACCCTGCAATATGGCGGCAAGCCAATTGCCTCACTTGCCAGTTTGCCCAAGTCCGAGCGGGCTGATATTGGTCAGCTTGGTGAGTCTTCTCGTAATGAACTGAGTGACGTGAAAAGTAAGGTGCAAAGTAAGATACAAAGTAAGATACAAAGTAACTACGTCACTCGCCCTATAGGTCGTTTGTCCTGGCAATTGATGCTGTTTCCGTCGGAGTCTACCATCCGCCGTGTCGGTATTCAGGCCGCGCTGGTGGCTTTTCTTTTGCTGATTTTGCTCGCAACTGCGGCAGCGGTGTTTCATCAGCGGCGACGACGTCTGGATGAAAGACACCTAGCGCGGCAAGAGTTGCAGAGCGCTTTACAGCAAGCGGCCGATGATCTGGAGCAGCGCATCGCGCTACGCACGCAAGAACTGACCCATGCCAATGTGCAGTTGGCGACCAAGTACAGCAAGTTGCAAGATGCCGAAAATCTGCTGCGGTCCACCCAGGACGAGATGGTACAAACCGGTAAGCTGGCGATGCTAGGGCAGATGGCCGCCGGTATGACGCATGAGCTGAATCAACCGCTGACGGCTATCCGCGCCTTTGCTGATAATGCAATGACCTTCCTGGCGCGTGGCAAAGTACCGCAGGCCAACGAGAATCTTCAACATATCAGCGATGCCAGTGCCAGAATGGGCGCGATTATCAGCCAGCTAAAAGGTTTCGCCAGAAAAAGTCCCGAGGCCGTTGCTGAGGTTGACCTTGCCGTGTCATTAAAAGCAGCGGCGCTATTAATGCAAAGTGAGTTTGAGCGACAAAACGTCGCTTTACTCTTATCGTCGCAAACCGGTTTGCTGGTATTGGGTGACGCAGTCAGAATCGAGCAAGTACTGATTAATCTGATGCGCAATGCCTTGGATTCTGTCGTGCAAAAAATGCAGCGGCAGCAAGAGATTGAATATAGTCAGCGTGGACCAACACAAGTTAGTGTCTTGCTGGAGGCTGATGAGCAGGACGCGATTATCCGTATTATTGATACCGGGACGGGTTTGCCAGAGCAGGTGATACAGCATTTGTTTGAGCCGTTTTTTACCACCAAAGCATCAGAGCAGGGCTTGGGTCTGGGGCTGGCGATTTCATCCTCGATAGTGCAGGCGATGAACGGGAGTCTTTGTGCTGAAAACCGCTTGCAAGGCGGGGCAGAATTTACGGTCAAAATCCCGCGTTGGATGGGGCGGGTCTAGACCTTCCCCAGAGCATAGATATAGATATATTAATAAAGATGTAAATTAATACTCCCACTATGTATATTTAAGGTGTCCAATAATAATATGGACAATCAGCATTATTTCTGTAAAAAATAGGGGAGTATATGGTTTTCCTCAAGGTTTTTAGTTTGGGAGTCAGGTGTGACAAACGTCGATAGCATGTTAAAAGCCATCTTGATTGAAGACGAGCAAGCGGTGCGTCTGGCAACTGCACAGACCTTGGAGTTGGGCGGGTTTCAAGTACATGCATGCGCTAGTGCCGAGGCGGCACAGATTTATTTGCAGCCAGAATTTAACGGGATTGTTGTGACAGATGTGCGCTTGCCTGGTCAATCAGGTTTGGACGTACTGGCACAAGTGGCGGCACTGGATGCTGATTTGCCTGTGATTTTGATTACGGGTCACGGCGATGTCAGCATGGCGGTGGCGGCAATGCGCAATGGTGCGTATGACTTTATCGAAAAACCGTTTGCGGCTGATCGCTTATTAAACACCTGTTTGCGCGCGCAAGAGAAGCGCCGCCTGGTCATGGACAATCGCAAGCTCAAGCAACAAGTTGTTAGCCAGTCTGCGGTACCAGAGTTGATCGGGCAAAGTGCCGCGATTGAGCAGGTGCGCAAATTTATCCGAACGATAGGCCCGACTCAGGCAGATGTATTGATCAACGGCGCGACGGGTACCGGCAAAGAAGTCGTCGCCCAGCAATTGCATCTGGCCAGCGGACGTACGGGCGAATTTGTCGCCATCAATTGCGGTGCATTGCCCGAGTCGATGTTTGAGAGCGAAATGTTCGGTCATGAGGCCGGCGCTTTCACCAGCGCCCAAAAGCGTCGCATCGGTAAGCTGGAATACGCCAACGGCGGCACTATTTTTCTGGATGAAATCGAAAGTATGCCGCTGGCTTTGCAGGTCAAACTCTTGCGTGTGCTACAAGAGCGCAAGCTGGAGCGACTGGGTGGTAATGCACAAATTACGTTGGATTGCCGCATCATCGCCGCCAGCAAATTAGATTTGTTGCAATTGAGCGCAGAAGCTAAGTTCCGCGAAGATTTGTATTACCGCATCAGTGTCGTCAGTCTGGAGCTGCCACGTCTGAATGAACGCCGCGAGGATATTCCCTTACTGCTGGCGCATTTCCTAAAGTTGGCAGCGATCCGGTACCAGCAAGCGGCACCGCTGATTCCTACTGCGCAGATGCTGCAATGGCAGCAGCGCGACTGGCCCGGTAATGTGCGTGAGCTGCGCAACTTTGCGGATAAATTAGTGCTGGGAGTCGCTGATATAAACCTGATGCACGTCAATCAGGACAATCTGAACACTAACGATGCGCCATTGACCAAAATTTCTACTGCAAATTCGAACATAAATTTGAACGCGAATTTGAATATAAGTGATGCTCTGCCAAAACGCATAGAGGAGTTTGAGGCGACGCTGATTCAGCAAGCCTTGCAACAGCAAGACGGCAATGTCGCTTCGGCGGCGGAGCAATTAGGGATTCCGAAAAAAACGCTGTATGACAAACTGAAAAAATATCAGTTGTCGTTTAAGCCTGCTGCTGGTTGATATAGCTGTAATGCCCATCCATAGCGGTAAAAAATTACCTCACTCTACATAAATATCCTACAATCCTCGCTCGCTAAGGTTCGACCCTTCCTATACTTTGTCCGCCAGAGGATTCAGATGTATTCAGCTACATTTATCTTTAATAAAAAGCAGTACGACGCAGAGTTTTATGCGCTGGATCAAGCGATTGCCGAAGTCGCCAAACAAACTACAGGTTATATCGGGGAAGAGGCTTGGGAGAATGTAGCGACCGGACAAATTTCTAATGTCTATTATTGGGAGACCATGGACGGCTTACATGCATTGATGCAGCATCCCAAACATCTGGAGGCAAAAGCCGCGCAAGCCAACTGGCTGGACGGTTATCAAGTGGTTATTGCTCAGGTCTTGCGTGCTTATGGCGACGGATTAATTCCACATCCAACGGCTGGATTTGTGAATCATTAAGGTGCTGCTAAAACAGTGCTTCACTCATGACTGACCCAAAATGAAATAAGGCTAGGCTCCCTCCATGCGATTCCCGCCTGCGCAGAAGCGACGAAAAAAATAGTTTTGCAGCCTGCGCTCTGCCTTCCTTCAAGGGTTTTTAGAGGGTCTTATTGGACGGCTTGCAACAAGCTTACGGTCTAAACTCAATTCAGGTCTTGATCCGACTAACAATTCTCATACTAAATCCCAAGCTAAATCTGAGCCTACATGGTGTAAACTTAAACCATGCAAACTTATCTCCCTTTTCTTGCCGCTGCACTATATATCGCTTGCAGCTTTATCCCCGGCCAGCGCCGCTTGCTGGATTCTATGACGACGATTGCTGGCTGGCTGGTGCATGCAGCGGCTTTGTATCTGACTATTTTTATGCCGAACGAGTTGCGGGTGGGGTTTGCCGTAATGTTGTCAGCCGCATTGTGGGTATCTGTATTTGTTTACTGGTTGGAGAGTCGTAATTTATCCTTAGATGGTTTGAAAGTATTGTTACTGCCTAATGCGGCAATCATGGCGATCTTGCCTGTCTTCTTCCCAGGTAGTTTGGTCGCGATGGCAGGCAAGCCTGCGATGTTTCCCTGGCATATTGCGATTGCATTGTTGTCTTACAGTACATTAACGATCGCTGCTTTCCATGCCGTTGTAATGACTTTGCAAGATGCGCATCTGCACAAGCAAGCCAGCAAAGCGACACCGCCCTGGCTTAGTAAGGCGATAGAGCGCTTGCCTGCTTTGCTGATGATGGAAAAAATTCTGTTCCGGCTAGTGGCGATGGGATTTATTTTATTGACGCTGACTGTTTTGTCCGGCATCGTGTTTTCGGAGCAAGTCTTGGGCGTAGCGTTTAAATGGGATCACAAAACCATTTTGTCGGTGTTCTCCTGGATGTTGTTTGGTATTTTGCTGATAGGTCGACGCTGGCGCGGATGGCGGGGGAAAACAGTTTTGAGTTTTACCCTAAGCGGTTTTTTAACCTTATTACTGGCCTACGTCGGTAGCCGGTTTGTCTTAGAAGTGATATTGCACAGGAGCCTTTCATGAAGTTCTTAATGTGGCTGGTGCTTGCCGTGTTGGTAGTGTTGGCTTTGCGTAAAAAAAGTTCAACGATCTCATCGGCCCAACAGCAAGCGCCTTTGGATGGCGGACCAACCGGCTCAAGCCCTAATCCACATCAGGCAAATCAACATGCTGAGACCATGGTTTGTTGTGAGCATTGTCAAGTATATGTACCTGCATCCGAGGCAGTGTACCGGCAGCAGCAGGTATTTTGTAGTGTCGTGCATGCCGACTTGCATTAGACCGCTGCATTAAATGTCCAGCTCCGCTATCGTCCCCTCTTTACCTAGCGCCACGTTCTGGCGTTCCCTTCAGACCCTGAATGTGTCACGGGTAGTCGTTGCCATCGTGTTGTTTGGTTACATGAGCCTGAGGGGCGGTAAAGAAATATGGTTCACTGAGTACACCGTATTCACTCAGGCTTGTAGTGCTTACCTGATCATCGCTATTTTCTTTGTCCTGATTAAAATCAATTATCAGCGGCGATTCATGACGCAACTGGCGAGTCAGATTGCACTTGATATTATTATCATTTCTATTATTTATCTGGCGTCTGGTGGTAATAAAAGTGGCTTGGCGATTCTGTATATTTTCCCCTTAGCGGGCGTCGGTATTCTGGCGCCTTTATTATGGGGTTTATTTTTTGCAGCCTTCGTCACTTTATTTTTATTAGTAGAAAGTATTTACAGGGTTTTGCAGCAAGAAGATACTAGTCTGACGTCGCAAGCCGGTTTGTATGGAGCAGCTTATTTTGCGGTAGTGTTCGTACTCAATCGCTTAGCAAAAAATCTGATTCAGCAAGAGGCTTTGGCGGTACAGCGTGGCAAAGCACTGGCAATACAACAGGCGATTAACCGTCTGGTAATTGCCGATATGGGTGACGGTATTTTAGTTATCGACCAGACCGAACATTTAGTAGAGATAAACCCAGCTGCAGAGCGCATGTTGGGCGCACGTCTGATCCAGCAAGCCAGCAGAGCCCGTTTACGTGATATTCCTGCTTTGCGACCAATAGCCGAGGTTTTGTCTAGCAGAAATGATTCTACGCTCAATACCAAGACTATTCATACTGGCATCATGCCATGGACGGTGGGTGAAGAGATCTCGTTCATCTCTATCCGGCAATTAAATGACGCCACCATTGATGCCAGTTCACCAGAAAACTTGAATCGCTCTGATTTAGTGACACATTTAAAACTGCGCTTTGTGGATGTCGATAGTGCGGATATTGCAGGGTTTAGCCATGAGCAGGGTACATATACAATTATCTTTATGCAGGATGTGTCGGATATCGAGAATCAGGCGCAGCAATTAAAGCTGGCATCAATGGGACGTCTGACGGCTAGCATCGCACATGAAGTCAGAAACCCATTGTCGTCAATTTCTTATGCCGCCTCGTTGTTGGGTGAGGATATGTCTAACCCGGTACAAGCGCGGCGCCTGCTAAAAATTGTGGATGATAATGTCGGACGCTTGAACCAGTTGATCGAGGATATTCTTAAGTTATCGCGCAAGGCGCAGGCAGATACGAAACCATTTTCTTTGTTACCTTTTATTGCTGAGATTGTGCAAGACTTTGTTGAGACACGTGGCTTGGATCCACATTTGATTTATACGGACAAGTCAGTTACTTTTCATATTGTGTTTGATCCCGGCCATTTGCGCGAAATTGTGGTTAACCTGTTGTCGAATGCCGTGCGTTACGCCAGTGGCAAGCCAGGTAGCATACGGATTTATGCCCAAATGAGTGCGATCAACCGGCAAGAATTGCATATTCAGGACGATGGTCCTGGCATCGCTGCAGAAGTGCGCTCACATTTATTCGAGCCTTTTTACACTACATCAAGTAAAGGTACCGGTTTGGGTTTGTATATGGCGCGTGAGCTATGTTTGAATAATCACGCTTTGCTGGACTACGAATACCATACAGATGATCCGTCCTCCTTATTTGGTGAATCAAAAGGCCGTTTTGTGGTTAACTTCACTTTGATCGACTCTTCTCCTTCTGACGTTGCATGAACTAAAGCGAACAAAAGACACGAGTAAATATGAACAATAAAGAGTTGAGCTCTAAAGATTCGCCAGGAATTCCGCGCATTCTTGTTGTGGATGATGAGGCGCATCTGCGCGAGTTGCTAGAAATCACCCTTATCAAGATGGGATTGGACGTAGATAGCGCCGAGACACTCGCTATCGCACGTAATTATTTATCCAAAACCAGTTATGCCTTAATTCTGACGGATATGCGCTTACCAGATGGTTCTGGTATGGAGTTAGTTCAGGACGTTAACAGCCACTATAAAAATACGCCGATTGCTGTGATTACAGCTTTTGGCAGCGCTGACAACGCAGTGGTTGCCCTCAAGGCAGGCGCCTTTGATTATGTGTCGAAGCCGGTTGCACTGGATCAGTTGCGTAAGCTGGTCAGATCAGCTTTACAATTGGGCGAAATCCGTACCGCGCATGACATTCAAGATGGTAATGATAGCAAGCAAGCAGAGCGCATCCTACCTTCTGGTCTGATCGGGCGTTCTGAGGCGCTACAGCATGTTCGCTCCCAAATCACCAGACTGGCGCGCAGCATGGCACCAGTCATCATCACTGGAGAATCGGGTAGCGGTAAAGAGCTGGCAGCGCGTGAGATACATAATAATAGTGCGCGTGCGGACAAAGCTTTTATTGCAGTCAATTGCGGCGCCATCCCAGAGGCCTTGATGGAGGCGGAATTTTTTGGTTATCGTAAAGGCGCGTTCACTGGTGCTAGTGATGACCGTGATGGGTTTTTTCAGGCGGCGAGCGGCGGTACGCTGATGTTGGATGAGGTTGCTGATTTGCCGCTGGCGATGCAGGTCAAGCTATTGCGTGCGATACAAGAGAGGCGAGTCCGCAAGGTCGGTGCTACTAACGAAGAGCCTGTCGATGTCCGTATTATTAGCGCGACTCACCAAAACCTGGCTAATTGCGTGACGGCAGGTAAATTTCGCCAAGATTTATATTACCGCCTGAATGTCATTGAGTTGCATTTGCCTCCGCTACGCGAGCGTTTAGGGGATGTGGCAGAATTGGCGCAAGGTATTTTGCGACGTCTTTCTACCCTAGAACTTTCTAATTCTGGCGCTGCTACCTTACTATCTAATGAGGCGCTGCAAGCTTTGGCCGCCTATGATTTTCCGGGTAATGTGCGCGAACTGGAGAATATTCTGGAGCGTGCGCTGGCATTTGCGAATGATGGTTGTATTGAAGTCAGTGATCTGGCTTTGCGTCCTGCGACAAAAGCATTGCCAGTACTTTCACCAGCAATGACGAGCCTGCCTGGCACTCCTGAAACATCGGCCACTGCAGAGGTGCTAAACCCAAGCCATACGGTTGAAACTAACTCTGCCGCTTTGTCCCCGTACCAGAATGCGCATCATGTAGAGCCTGTAGTTAGCGTCACGGACAGCGGAAAAAATATTTTCATCGAGCCTGATTTACCATGTTCTCTACCAGATTATTTGGAGCGGATAGAGAAGGAAGTTATTCGCCGCGCGCTAGTTAAAACGCGCAATAACCGCACACAAGCGGCAGAATTACTGGGAGTAAGTTTCCGGCAATTGCGTTACCAGATACAAAAACTGAAAATACATGACCCGGAGTAAATCGGGTCATTCGGCTATGTCAACTCCATTAAATCCATCAAACTCAGTAAGTCAGACGAACTCGGCATCTTCGAGTACAACTATCGGGTTGGATGCGGATGGTTGGTATTCATTAGCAATGCGACTGCCATCCTCTAATTTTGATGCTCGCTCTGAGCATGCCGAAGTTTCACTGCTGGTAATTCACAACATTAGCTTGCCTGCCGGTCAATTTGGCGGCTCTGCAATTTCCGATTTATTCTTAAATCAGCTTGATTACTCAATGCACCCCAGTTTTGAGTCCTTGCGCGGCATACGCGTGTCTAGCCATTTTTTGATACGCCGGGATGGAAGCTTATTGCAGTTCGTCTCAACCGCGGCACGGGCCTGGCATGCGGGTGTTTCGCAGTTCAATGGAGAGTCTGGCTGTAACGATTTTTCTGTAGGCATAGAGCTTGAGGGGACTGATACTAAGGAGTTTGAAGCTGGGCAATATCAGACCCTGGCATCGCTCAGTTACGCCCTATGCCAAAAACTACCTATCCGTCACATCGTTGGACATCAAGATATTGCTCCTGGAAGGAAGACTGACCCCGGCCCCTATTTTGACTGGAAACAATATAAAAAATTATTGGATCAAGAATTTAGGTTAGTGCTTACTCATGCTGCACCAAGCTTTCCATTCATGCTTTGAGATTGTCAATCAACAAACCCAGCTGTCGTAAAAAAATAATTCTCTTTTTAACAAAAAAAGCGATTGCACATCTCCCTCTCTGGCACTAGAATTAGTGCAAATCAAATCTTCTGCACTACATCTAGTGGTTTGGTTTAAATAATGCTGCTGTTAATCCTGTTTCACTTGATCTTGTTTTTACCCCGGTTTTATTGTCATAAATGATTTATAAAACAGAGACTTGGATCAGATTTTGAATTCACACTGAATTTATATTGCTTGACTCAAATGGAGTAAAAACCTAATTCAAGACAGTAGGTAATTCCAGTAAATACAAACCAAACGCAGTAAATCAAACGTAGTTGAGCAACTTAGTTCGGTAACTTAGTTGAAAAAATAAGCATTGCGATCGATATCATCGGTCTCAAAACACGAAGTACGACGTAAACACAATTCACGCTGACCCCGGAGGCCAAATGCACTCTTCAATAGAAACATCAACACCAATCACATCTGATCTGTCGGCTTTACAGTCGCATGCAGTTAACCATGCGCCAGTTTCGCAAGCTACCAGTTACAGTGACTACCGCATCATTCGCCGGAATGGTGCTGTGGTTGGTTTTGAGCCTTCCAAAATCGCAATCGCTGTGACTAAAGCCTTTTTGGCAGTTAACGGCGGCCAAGGTGCGGCGTCTGCCCGTATCCGTGAATTGGTAGAGCAATTAACTGCTAGCGTCGTGTCTGCTTTGGTACGCAGACAGCCAACTGGCGGTACGTTTCATATTGAAGATATCCAGGATCAAGTTGAATTAGCACTGATGCGTTCTGGCGAACATGATGTGGCACGTGCCTATGTTTTGTATCGTGCCAAGCGTCAAGATGAGCGCCGCCAGCAACTAGAATCGCAACAGGCATCCAAGACCGATATCGCAGTACCGCAAATTCATGTGATCGTTGATGGTCAACCTACGGTGCTGGATATCGCACAAGTTCGTAACTTGATTACAGCTGCTTGCGTTGGTTTGGATAAGTTGGCCGATCCAGAAGCAATTCTGGCAGAAACCTTAAAGAATTTGTACGATGGCGTGCCAGTTGAAGAACTGCATAAATCGGCTATTTTGGCTGCCCGCGCTTTGATGGAAAAAGAGCCTGCCTATAGTCAGGTTACAGCACGTTTGTTGTTGCATACAGTTCGTAAAGAGGTATTTGGTAAAGAAGTTGCGCAACAAGCAGCGGCGGCAGAATACGTTGACTACTTCCCTAAATTTATCAAAAAGGGTATTGAAGCAGAGTTGTTGGATGCAAAATTAGGTCAGTTCGATTTGAAAAAGCTTGCCAACGCGCTGGTTGCTGATCGTGATTTGCAATTTGGTTACATCGGTCTACAAACTTTGTACGATCGTTACTTCTTGCATGTACGTGGAACACGGATTGAGATGCCGCAAGCCTTTTACATGCGTGTTGCGATGGGTCTTGCTATTAGCGAGATTGATCGTGAAGCTCGTGCAATTGAGTTTTATAATTTATTGTCTAGCTTTGATTTTATGAGTTCGACTCCGACTTTGTTCAACTCAGGTACACAGCGTTCACAACTGTCCTCTTGCTACTTGACTACGGTCGCGGATGATCTGGATGGTATTTACGAAGCGATCAAAGAAAACGCTCTGCTGGCGAAATATGCAGGTGGTTTGGGCAATGACTGGACGCCAGTCCGCTCACTCGGCGCACATATTAAAGGAACTAACGGTAAATCCCAAGGCGTCGTGCCTTTCCTGAAAGTCGTCAACGACACAGCCGTTGCGGTCAACCAAGGTGGTAAGCGTAAAGGTGCAGTCTGCGCTTATCTGGAAACCTGGCACATGGATATTGAGGAATTTCTTGATCTGCGTAAAAACACTGGCGATGATCGTCGTCGTACGCATGACATGAATACCGCCAACTGGATTCCTGACTTGTTCATGAAGCGTGTTATGGAAAAAGGCGACTGGACTTTATTCTCGCCGTCCGATGTACCTGACTTGCATGAGAAGTTTGGCAAAGCTTTCGAACAGGCTTACGTTGCTTATGAAGCTAAAGCGGCGAGCGGTGAGCTGGAACTATCCAAAAAAATCCCTGCGCTAGACTTGTGGCGCAAGATGTTATCCATGCTGTTTGAGACTGGTCATCCATGGATTACATTTAAAGACCCATGCAATATTCGCTCGCCACAACAACATGTGGGCGTAGTTCACTCATCTAATTTGTGTACCGAAATCACACTCAACACAAACGACAGCGAGATCGCAGTGTGTAATTTAGGTTCGGTCAATATGCCAGCGCACATGAAGGACGGCAAACTCGATCACATCAAGTTACAAAAAACTATCCGTACAGCGATGCGCATGCTGGATAACGTGATCGACATCAACTATTATGCAGTCAAGAAAGCGCGTGACTCCAACTTACGTCATCGTCCGGTTGGTCTCGGCATTATGGGTTTTCAGGATTGCTTGCACATGATGCGCATACCTTATGCATCAATGGATGCAGTGCAATTTGCTGATAACTCGATGGAAGCAGTGTGCTATTACGCTTATCTGGCATCGTCTGAGTTGGCAGAAGAGCGCGGCGCTTACAGCTCGTATCGTGGTTCTTTGTGGGATCGTGGCATTCTCCCGCAAGATTCTCTGAAGCTGTTAGCAGAAGAGCGCGGTGGTTATCTGGAGGTCGATTATTCTGAAACGATGGATTGGTCTGTTATCCGTAATCGTATTAAACAGTTCGGTATGCGTAACTCCAACTGTGTAGCGATTGCGCCTACAGCGACGATTTCTAACATTATTGGTGTATCGGCTTGTATCGAACCGACTTATCAAAACTTGTATGTAAAATCGAATTTGTCCGGCGAGTTTACTGAGATTAATGAATCCTTGGTGCGTGATTTGAAAGCACGTGGTTTATGGGACGAAGTCATGATCGCTGATCTGAAATACTTCGACGGTAGCCTGGCAAAGATTGATCGTATCCCGCAAGACCTGCGTGAACTATATGCAACTGCATTTGAAGTTAGTCCATCCTGGTTGGTAGAAGCTGCATCACGTCGCCAGAAATGGATAGATCAAGCGCAGTCACTGAACATTTATATGTCAGGTGCTTCTGGTAAAAAACTGGACGAGACTTATAAGTTAGCTTGGTTGCGTGGCCTGAAAACTACCTACTACCTGCGTACGATAGGTGCGACTCATACTGAAAAGTCCACAAGTAAAACCGGTGCACTGAATGCAGTTGCCGTGGATGGCAGCGGCGGATATTCTGCTAGCGCAGAAGTGCCTGTAGCTACTGCATCAGAAGCCGATGGTGCTGCTTGCTACTTGCGTCCTGGCGATGCCGGTTTCGAAGAGTGCGAGGCTTGTCAGTAATTGCAGGACGTGAGTTAGCCGCTCATCAATAAATAAGCGGTTAACTAACGAAACTGCTGCAACTGCAGCAAGTGATCAAGGATGAGAGGCAGAGCGATAATGCTCGCTCCCTCTGAAAATCTGAAAACGATAGAATTATTTAGTAAGTGAATTTAAGGAATATACCAATGCTTTCTTGGGATGAAGAAGTCGCTCCAGCAGCGCCGATGGCTCCAGCGACACCAGCGATGCCAGCGATCAATACCCGTATGCCATTACCAGAGCTTGCTGCAATAGTTGCACCGATAAAATCTGTTGAGGCTGCACCTGCAGAGGTTGCACGTCGCGTTAATGCTGCCGATAAGCGGATTATCAATGGACAAACTGATGTCAATCAGCTTGTGCCGTTTAAATATAAATGGGCATGGGATAAATACCTAGCGGGTTGCGCTAACCACTGGATGCCGCAAGAAATCAATATGCAGCGTGATATTGAACTTTGGAAAAGTCCAAATGGTTTGACAGAAGACGAACGTCGTTTAGTCAAACGTAATCTGGGTTTCTTTGTGACCGCTGATTCCCTGGCCGCGAACAATATTGTGCTGGGTACTTACCGCCACATCACCGCACCAGAATGCCGTCAGTATTTGTTACGTCAAGCCTTTGAAGAGGCGATTCATACTCATGCTTATCAATATATCGTTGAGTCGTTGGGTTTGGACGAGGCAGAAATCTTCAATGCTTACAATGAAGTTGAGTCGATTCGTGATAAAGATCAGTTCCTGATCCCGTTCATCAACGCATTGACCGATCCGGAATTTAAGACCGGTACGATGGAGACAGATCAGACTTTGTTAAAGTCCTTAATCGTCTTTGCATGTCTGATGGAAGGTCTGTTTTTCTACGTCGGCTTTACACAAATTTTGGCGCTCGGTCGTCAAAATAAAATGATGGGCGCAGCAGAACAATATCAATATATTTTGCGTGATGAATCGATGCACTGCAATTTCGGAATTGATTTGATCAACACGATCAAGATGGAAAATCCGCATTTGTGGACAGCGACATTTCGTGATGAAATTAAATCGTTGTTTTTGCGTGCGGTGGAGTTGGAATATCGCTACGCAGAGGATACAATGCCGCGTGGAGTGCTTGGTTTGAATGCGCCGATGTTCAAAGGATATTTACGATTCATCGCTAATCGCCGTGCACAACAAATTGGACTTGATACTTTGTTCCCGCAGGAAGAGAATCCGTTTCCGTGGATGAGCGAAATGATAGACCTGAAAAAAGAACGCAACTTTTTTGAAACACGTGTGATTGAGTACCAAACTGGCGGAGCGCTCAACTGGGAATAACAGTTGAAAAACAGTGAAAATAATTTCCGCCAAAATTCAGATTAGTCTGGATGCCTTACTCAAATTCGCATGACGTGTAAAACGCGAGAGGCCTCACCAAACTGAATGGACAGTCATAGACCGAATCGATCTACTCTGTTTGTGCCGCGACACCACGCAAGTGTCGCGGCTTTTGGTTTTGGAAAAACTCCTGCAATACAAAATACCGACGCCGGCATTGATTAATGCGGGCGTTTTTTTTGGCTGTTTGTTTTGCTTGATTCTGATATTGGTATCCGCAACTGTGCTGGCAAGCGCTGGATTGTGATACCCGGGATACGGAATCGCCTTCAAAAGCCATATGGCTGAAGTGCTGCATCAATAGAGGAGATGCAGCAGTTCAGCCGGTGCCGCATTCATTAGCGCAAACAACAGTTTGTTTGTGCCCATGAATAATCCGCTCGCCTTATTGTTTTAATGAGCGGATTTAATTGATTAATTTTTTCCATCTCATGAAGGAGAAACAAAATGGCAACAGGACCAAAACCACCAGAGGCAAAGAAAGCCCCTGCAAAAAAAGTAGCAGCTAAGCCAGCGGTAAAAGCCGCAGCGAAACCTGCAGCAAAAGCAGCAGCTAAGCCAGCAGCTAAAAAAGTTGTAGCTAAGCCAGCAGCAAAAGCAGTAGCGAAGCCAGTCGCTAAAAAAGCGGTAGCAAAGCCAGCAGCAAAAGCAGCAGCAAAGCCAGCAGCAAAAGCAGCAGCAAAAGCAGCAGCAAAAGCAGCAGCTAAGCCAGCAGCAAAAGCAGCAGCTAAGCCAGCAGCAAAAGCAGCAGCGAAGCCAGTCGCTAAAAAAGCGGTAGCAAAGCCAGCAGCAAAAGCAGCAGCGAAGCCAGTCGCTAAAAAAGCGGTAGCAAAGCC